>NZ_CAWPRC010000158.1:0-39910 GCF_963890165.1 Aliivibrio sp. SR45-2
TTATTTTTACGTTGAACCATCATCAATAATAAAGCGACGAGTGATCCTGAAGTGTCACATAACATGTCCTTTTGAGCATCCCAGATATCGCCTTGAGATCCTAAGAAAGCGATGCCTTCTTCTCCTCCTGCAACTGCCGCGTACCACCATTCAATAATTTCATAGCCTGCAGCAACACTCATTAATGCAAATAAACCGAATAACATGGCAAGTGGAGCAGAACATTTTTTTGTTTTAATCAAATATTCTGCAATCGGGTAAGCGTAAAAACCAATAGAGAAATGAGCGACCCGATCAAAGTTATTACGGTCAGAACCGATCAATTGATTAAACCAATCAAAGGGAACATCAGAAAACGTATATTTAGCGCCGATGGTATGAAGAATAAGCCAGATAAACATTAAGGCATAGGCGGTTTTACTGAACGTAAATCGAAGGGATACGTAATAAATTCCCATTAAAATGAGTAGGGCTGGTAAGATTTCCGCAAACCAAACGGCTCGTGATGAAGGCTCAATTGCTGAGAACAATAAAACGACGAAATAAATATTGGTTAATACGAGAAAAATAGGCTGCTTTTTAAGAGTCATAAAAATCGACATGATTAATCACACCTGAATGTTTGAATAAAAGACTAAGGGTAATTGTAGCGTTAATGAATTATGGGACAAGTATAGGGGCGAGGTAATGAGATCAATGAAAGAAAAATTGCACGATACAATGATTAGAATTAACCCCTCATTAGATAAGAAAAAGGCCTCATAAAAAGAGGCCTATAGAGTAATGTAATTAATTAGAAGCGGTAGTTCGCTTGAACACCCACTAACCATACGTTACCTGTGGTTTCGCCGTCGAACTCACCACCAAAGGTAGCGGGATCCGTTAAGGCTGCTGATTCTCTTCCTTCATGCATTTTTGCATCTTTTGCGAAAATGTAAGTAAAGCCAGCATCTAGAGTTAAATTGTTAGACCACGCGTAGCCTACACCAGTACTCAGCCATAAACGGTCAGTTTCAGGAATTGTCGCGGTGCGGTCTTCATCACTTACTGCTGATGTGTCATAAGCAACACCAGATCGTAGAGTTACTTTTTGGTTTAATTGATAAGTACCACCAAAGGCTAAACGGTAGTTATCTTCCCAATTCTCTTCTTTGATCTCTTGAGTCGGTTTCATAAGAGATGGGATATTCGCTTCTAATTTTTCAAAGCTGCTCCAATCAGTCCAGTTAAAGCTCGCATGAATAGCGACTTTATCTGTTAATTGGTGATAACTTGCCAATTCAGCTGTTGCTGGTAAGGCCAATGCCATTGAACCTGCGTATTGTGTACTTTGCTTGGAAGCATAAGCATCAAAACCAACGCCTTTTGCATGACCTGTTAAATCAAGTTTTACTTCTGATTTGTAGCTAAAGCCAATACGGTTAGCATCATTAATTTGCCATGCAGAACCAACCTGCCATCCCCATGCTTCATCAGTGCCTTCCATGTATTTCAGCGTTGTTCCTGCTGGTGGGAATGGGCCGAATTGAGGACTTTGAGTTGGTACTATTGCACCAAAACTGCCTTCAGCAATAACATAACGAACACCGCCACCAACACTGAATTGCTGGTTAATTTTGTAAGCCATATTTACGTTAATTTCTTTAGTAATGACGCTTGCTTCGTTACCAAAGTTAGTTGCTGAAAAATCAGAACCTAAGTCTGTTTCCATACCGTAGTTAGTGCCAACCGCAAAACCAATCGCTAATTGTTCATTTACTCGATGAGAAACGTATAAGTTAGGGATAAAAGCATCGTGAGCAAAATCTTCTGATTTAGTTGATGTGGTTCCAGATCTTTGAGTAGAAACACCTTCAACGTCAATATTTGGGTTTACGTAAATACCGCCAACAGAAACTTGAGTGCCTTCTAAGTAAGTTAGCATCGCTACGTTACGCCATTGTGCATCAGCGCCATCTGCGATAGCGGCTTCACCTGCGTATGCGCGGCCTAAACCTGTTGCTGAATATTCAGCAAGTTGGAAGCCGGCAGCCATAGTGTGTGAGCTTGCTATTGAACCTAAAAGGCCAAGAGCCACTGCGATAGAAAGACGGTTTTTATTATTGTTCATTCTTGTTTCCATGAGCAAATTCAAATGTTCGCTGAATTTGTTGGTGATAATTAGACGTGGATAATACGAGTTAGAGTAAAAACTTCAAATAAAAAATGGTATTTTTCACATTTTAAGGGGATTTTTCTGTAAAAAGTTTCCATTTCAGATGAATTTTCTGTATTTATCTGGTCTGATGTGTTAATTGAGCGTACAGGTGTAGGTTTGAATCGTTATTTTGGGGTACGCGTGTACGCTGAAGTTTTAGTGAAGCAGGGTCTAGTTTTTAGGGACGAGGAAGAGCAGATCGCTGCGCTTGAAGGACGCTTCGCTGAAGACGCAACGAGTTACTTTAGAGGGAAGAAGAACAGAGTTTAGATCGCTACGCTTGCAGATTTCAGAGATGATTGCTTTTGGCTTTTAGCTCCTCCCCCTTACTAAGGGGGAGGTTGGGAGGGGGTCAAGAACTAACAGCGTTAAATCAAGTCAAATTGATATTTTATTCTACCTGTATCGCAGCAACCCCTCCCCTTATTAAGGGGAGGGGACTGCCTATCATTTGTTGTAACCACCGCGATCACAATACTGTTCTCCCCCTTTATCTATGATCTTTTGAAATCGATAAAGTAAATAGAAGGGGGAGTTAGAGGGGGTTGCTTGCTCTTACCCGCCCCTAGTACCTTGAAGCGAAGCGTTCTTAAAACTGTTTCTTCAAGATCAAAAAAGGCCAGCGTGTGCTGACCTTTTGGATTGACACTTTTAAGAATGAGTCTTAGAAGCTGTAGCTGTACTGAACACCAGCAAGAATTGCATCTGCGTGTGTAGTTGCTGTTAGCGTTGGCGTTGGCGCTGATGTTTCTGAAACATCAACATCATCACCCATTAGGTAAGTTATGCCGAAATCAACAGTATGTTTTTTAGCAAAGTGGTAGCTGAAACCACCAGAAAGCCATTGACGGTCTGAATCAGGTACAGAAATAGATGTTAGTTCATCTTGAGCTGAAGTGTCGTACATGTAACCAGCACGCAGTGTCCATGCATCATTTAGGAAGTAAGTACCACCAATTGCGTAATGCATACCATTCTGCCACTCATAATTGTTAATATTTACGCCTTCTTTAGTATTTAGCTCGTCAAATGCACTCCAACCAATCCACTGTACTGAGTAGTGAACTGCAAATTTAGTGTCTTTGATTTCATGGTAGCCAGAAAACTCAGCCATACTTGGTAGCGGCATTAATAATTTGTGACCATCGATAGCGTTGCCACCTGCGCCATTATTCATGTACATATCACCTTCAGCTTCTATTTCAGGGCTATAGTGGTATGAGAAGCCGAAACGATTACCTTTATCTAGTTCATAAACGGCACCAAGATTCCAACCTAGACCGACGCCATCAGCTTCGACATCTAGAGCGGTTGTATTACCTGTAGGAGTTAATAAGGCTGATTCTCTTTTTAAGGTTCCTGTACCTTGAACGATGTCTAAACCACCACCAAGACTAAATTGCTCGTTGATACGATAAGAAACTGTTAATGCATAATTAATGCTTTTAATTTCAGTTGTACCACCGTAAACGCTAGCTCCTGGTATCATTGAGTCGGAACCAAAATTGCTATCAAAATTATTTGTCGTGCCGAAATTGGAATAGATGCCTGCACCAAATGCCCATTGGTCATTTAAACGGTGGATGTAATAGATATTTGGAACCGCGGTACCACTACTGTTGTTTGTATCTGAAATGTTTTGTCCAGCATAACCAATATCAGTCACATCAATATCTGTTTTGATGTAGTTAACACCAGTTGAGAACTGTGATGAATCAAAAAGAGCCATTGCAGCGGCGTTACGTGACATTACTGATGCGTTATCAGCGATTACAGCATCACCAGCAAATGCACGGCCTAGACCTGTTGCTGATTGAGCGTTTAGTTGGAAACCAGCAGCGGTAGCCTGTTGTGTTGCAAGAGTGATGGTCGCTGCTAGAAGTGTTTTTGAAAACAGACGCTTCTTATTCATAATTATTATATTCCATATATTGTTATTTCCTTTCAATTGTCAAAACTGAAAAGAGTTTTTTAGTTGAGACTTAGATCTCGTTGCCGAGATAATAACGATCAGAGCATAGACGACAAATCCGACCACTACCAAAAAAACGTTAAAATTCGTGATCTCGTCGTGATTTGTTGATAAAAAGCACATGAAATACATAAACTAGAGTTTTAACTCTATAAAATGTCGGTTTTTATTGATTTTAATGTGGTGTTAACCTTTTGATTTTTAATGAAATTAAATGACGGGAACGTAAATTTAGAGCTAAGGCTCTAAATGTGGTTGGTTAACTCGATTTATTCATGTTATTTATTGTTTTTTCAGCGATTTATAAGCAGAATGTGACGTTTTAGTTAAACTCATGGTTGTGGTGATTGTTTTTCTATTGATTTATTCATCAAATCAAATCGTAGTAAAAGAACATAAAATTGATCTATTTCAATAAATGAATTGAAATTCACGTTATAGTAATCCTCGTTATCTGGTTGAGTAATCAACCCGTTGAGCAAGATAACATTTCCTTTTGAAGGCTGACTTTACTTTCTCCTTATCAGGTGAAACTGATTTTACAATTGGCTACACGTTAATTGTTTTTTATTCTGACCACATCGATTGATGTGGTTTTTTTTTATCTAAATATTGCCACTCTTTATTTATTCAGCAGAATATTCCCCTATATCACATTTCTACTATAATCTACTTTTCAAAATTAACAAGTTAGTTACAATTTGAGGTCTGACCACTAATTTGATATTTTCGCAAGGAGACGCGATGTCAAACTCACAACGTTCAAGCTCATCATTATCAAGACATTATCAGCCATTAACGACACGACAAGGTGACCGTATTGCTGTGGTTTCTGGGATCCGAACTCCTTTTGCTAAGCAATCTACCGCCTTTAGTTCAACGCCTGCGGTTGATCTGGGTAAATTGGCAGTAAAAGCTTTGATGGATAAAACAGAGATCGATCCTAAATTGATTGATCAAGTTGTGTTTGGTCAGGTTGTTCAAATGCCAGAAGCCCCGAATATTGCTCGTGAAATCGTTCTTGGTACAGGAATGAATGTGGGGACGGATGCGTATAGTGTTACGCGTGCCTGTGCGACCAGCTTTCAAACAACAGCCAATGTCGTTGAAAGTATCATGGCAGGATCGATTGATATCGGAATTGCAGGCGGGGCAGATTCTTCGTCAGTACTGCCAATCGGTGTGTCAAAAAAATTGGCTTCAACCTTATTAGCATTAAGTAAAACTAAGACGGTAGGGCAAAAACTGTCTTTATTACGAACGTTATCGTTAAAAGACATTGCTCCTGTACCTCCTGCCGTTGCTGAATATTCAACGGGGATCTCGATGGGGCAAACCGCAGAACAAATGGCAAAAAGTCACGGTATTACCCGAGAAGAACAAGATGCATTGGCTCACCGCTCTCATTCTTTGGCAGCAAAAGCATGGCAAGATGGGTTAATTCAAGACGAAGTGATGACGGCATTCCCTGATCCCTATAAAGAGTGGATCGATCAAGACAACAATATTCGCTATAACTCTGATCTGGCCAGTTACGCAAAATTACGTCCAGCGTTTGATAGAAAATACGGTTCAGTAACGGCAGCAAACAGTACACCATTAACCGATGGTGGAGCCGCAATTTTATTGATGAGTGAAAAGCGAGCAAAAGAATTAGGTTATGAACCGCTTGGCTATATTCGTTCATTTGCGTTTAGTGCAATGGACGTACATCACGATATGTTAATGGGTCCTTCTTACGCAACCCCAATCGCATTAGATAAAGCAGGCATTTCATTATCTGATCTTACTTTAATTGACATGCATGAAGCCTTTGCTGCGCAAACATTATCGAACGTGAAAATGTTTTCCTCAACCAAGTTTGCTAAAGAGTGTCTTGGCAGAGATAAAGCCATTGGGGAGATCGATATGGATAAATTCAATGTCCTTGGCGGTTCGTTGGCTTATGGCCACCCTTTTGCTGCAACTGGAGCGCGAATGATCATTCAAACGTTGCGAGAATTAAAGCGTAGAGGTGGTGGTTTTGGATTAAATACAGCGTGTGCTGCTGGTGGTCTAGGTGCTGCAATGGTGTTGGAGGTTGAATAAATGACAGTAGAAAACATAAATCAAAAGGCAGACAGTAATAAAGAAACCAACAGTGCCTTTGTGTGGCATAAAGATGCCGATAATTTGGCTTGGCTGACGATAGACGTCCCCAATGAAAAAATGAATACGTTACAAGCGGCTTTCGCGGAACAAGTATCTCAAGTGCTTGATGAGATGGAAGCCCAGAAAAAAGAAATCAAAGGATTAATTATTCAATCAGGTAAACCGGATAATTTTATTGCTGGTGCGGATATTAGTATGATTGCGGGTTGTCAAAATGAAACTGATGCAAAAGATCTCGCTGAGAAAGGTCAGCAATTATTTCAACGTATTGAAAACCTGCCTTTTACAACGGTTGCCGCGATTCACGGTCCTTGTTTAGGGGGCGGTTTAGAATTAGCCCTAGCGTGTGATTATCGAGTATGCAGTGATGACAATAAAACGAAATTAGGGCTGCCTGAAGTTCAATTAGGTTTACTGCCCGGTTCAGGAGGAACTCAGCGCTTACCTCGTTTAATTGGGTTACTACCAAGCTTGGATATTATTTTAACGGGTAAGCAGTTACGTCCTAAAAAAGCGCTTAAATTAGGCGTTGTGAATGCATCAGTACCACTGACTATTCTGTCACGCATTGCCGCAGAATTTGCGCTTAAAAAGAAAGCGAAAAAGAAAATTGATTTCAAAGAATGGGGAATGTCGAGAAATCCACTTGGGCGTAACCTTATTTTCTCTCAAGCCGCAAAGCAAGCACAGAAAAAAGCTCGAGGAAATTACCCAGCAATTGATGCCATTTTAGAGAGTATTAATACAGGATTAGAGAAAGGCATTAAAAAAGGACTCCAACGTGAAGCGGAGTTGTTTGGTCAACTAGCCATGACACCAGAATCAGCAGCATTACGCTCACTTTTCTTTGCCATGACTGAAATGAAAAAAGAAAAAGGCAGTGGAGCTGAGCCCAAAAAAATCACTAAAGTTGGCGTGCTAGGTGGTGGATTAATGGGCGCGGGTATTGCTCATGTTTCTATTAATAAAGCGAATAAACACGTCACGATAAAAGACATTAACAATGATGGGTTGCTTAATGCTTACCAATACCAGTATCAGAGACTGGATAAATTAAGAAAGCGTCGTATTATTTCAAAAGCAGAACTACAGCAACAGATGTTGCAGTTAACGGGTGTGACGGATTTTTCTAAGTTTACGCAGTTAGATATTGTGGTTGAAGCCGTATTTGAAGAGCTTTCTCTAAAGAAAGAAATGGTCAAAGCGGTGCAAGAACAAGGTCGAGAAGATGTAATTTTTGCTACAAATACGTCTTCACTTCCGATAGGCCAAATTGCGGAAGGAGCCGATAAACCAGAGAATATTGTGGGCTTACATTATTTTAGTCCAGTAGAAAAAATGCCTTTGGTAGAAGTGATTCCTCATGCAACGACGAGTGATGAGACCATTTCTACAGTCGTATCATTAGCGAAACAACAAGGTAAAACGCCAATCGTGGTAAAAGATTGTGCAGGCTTTTATGTTAATAGAATTTTAGCGCCTTATATGAACGAAGCTGCTCGCTTATTGCTAGCGGGTGAACCAATGGACGTTATCGACGAAGCGTTACTTGATTTTGGATTCCCTGTTGGGCCAATCTCTTTACTTGATGAGGTTGGTGTGGATATTGGTGCGAAGATAATGCCGATATTAGAAGCCGAATTAGGCGATAGATTTAGAAGTCCTGATGTTTTCCAAACATTAATTGATGATAAGCGCTTAGGTAAAAAAACAAAGCGTGGTTTTTATGTTTATAAAGGAAAGAAGAAGGAGCCCGATCAAGAGGTGTATACCTTGCTTGCGATAAAACCGAGTGCGAAATTAAGTAAGGAAGAAATTGCAATGCGTTGCGTGCTTCCAATGCTTGCAGAAGCACAGTGTTGTTTAGAGGAAGGGATTATCAGTTCAAAACGAGATGGCGATATTGGTGCTATCTTTGGTATCGGATTTCCTCCTTTCTTAGGTGGTCCATTTAGGTATATGGACAGTCTAGGGGAAGAAAAACTGCAAAAACTCATGGCTAAATACGCAGAAAAATATGGCGATAGATTTATGCCATCGAAATAGACATTAAATGTCATTCATTCAATGGGTTTTCTGAGTAATTAAAATAAAAAAGGCTGCATTATGCAGCCCTTTTTGTTTTTAGAGATGAAGATTTACCCTAATGTGATGTCTTTTGCTCTAAGTTGGAAATCATCAATTGAATCAATTTCTAATCCTTCATCGAGACGATCATAGTGTTGATGTTCAGTACCTTGGCTGTGCATGATTAATCGATTCGCCGTTCTTGGTTTTAGTATACCGACGACAAAGCGAAGCATTTCAGTTCGAGTCACACTTTCTAATTCTTCTGTTACTCGCTCTTTATGATCAAAACTAAGATCTTTATTACCAATGCATGTCCAGAATCGCTGTGCTCGACCACGTAAATTGGTGTCAGGATCGGCGATTTGATCGATTAACCCTTGTTTACTGCTGTTCCATTGAGCTTCATTCAGTTCTAATAGCACCATATAAAGCGCATTCAAAAACTCATCTATGGCATCGAGTAATAAAGCAGGAGGAGCCATTGGTGATTGAACATACAGAATCAACCCTGGGTATTTATTTAGAGGTAAATTACCAGTACCAACCATATAACCTAATTGTTGCTTTGTACGGATTTCATGGAAGAAAGACGCTGACATTAAATGGTTTGCAAGTGTATAAATAGCAAAACTGCGAGGATCTTTTTTTACCGATTGGTAATAAACTAACAGTGCAGAATCGGAATGGTCACAGAATAATTCGCGCTGAAAAGTACCAGAGCCACCGAGCATGACTAAAGGACGGAAGGATTCACCGTAGCTTTGGTTCTGCATTCTTAATGCGTCTTTTAATGAATCCCCCAACTCTTGCGCTTCTTTTTCTGTCCAATCACCATAAACAAACATTTCGACATGAAGTTCGGCGAGCATCGCTTGAACAAAGTTAGGCAGTTCATCGACTTCAATGCTTTCTAATGCTTCTAATAATACAGGGTAAGGTGGATTGTTTGGTTGCAAAATACCACTTAACGCATTGAAAAGTTGAGATATCGGACGCTCTTTTGATGCGTTACTCCAATGACGAATTAATTGGTTTTTGATGATATCAAATCGTTCTGCACTGAATTCTCTCGTGGCAAAACGTTTTAAAATTAAATCGAGTAATAAGGGCTGTTTTTGACTAAAGCCTGATAATGTGAGCGTTACTCCACCTTGATGGCAATACAGGTTGTATCCCATTCCTGCGATTTCTGCTTGATATGTTTGCTCACTCAATGCGTCCATCAGCATTTCAACACATAAACGTGTCTTTACTATTTTTCTAGGATCTGAAATCGAGTGAGGGCTGTCTATCGCGATATAAACAACGCCTTTAGGAACTCGAAATTCTTCTTCTTGTTTATGCCATAAACGAAAGCCAGGAAGATCGTCTATGAGTGTTGGGTTTTCTTTGTGTTCTGCAATTTTTTTAGGCTCTAAGTCATAACAGATATAAGGGTTTTTCTCTGGTAGACAGAGATCGGTATGAAGTTCAAGCTCACTCCATGAGGCCAATTGCAGATCCGTTAATGGTGTTACAGAGTAAGGGGTTTGATACCACTTATCTTGACGATCATACGTTAATCCTTGTGCAACTAAAGTCACTCGCATTTGCGAAGGTGTTAGAAGATCAAGCAATTCGGTAATTTGATGTTCATGATAACCGTTCATCATGTAATCAGCATACATCGCGTCTTCTGGATTATAGCGTTGAAGGTTCATGACTAAGTGGCTGACAAGATCCAATGGTTTGCTTTTTTCTTGAAATTGAAAAGCCGATTCAGAGACTGCTTTTTTCTCTGTGTAACGCCATTCATCAAGTCCTTGTTGCCTAATTAATTCAATGTATTGAAATGTGGTTTTGATAATTTCGTCGGTATGTTCAACCCCTTTCTCTGTGAGGTTATAGGACAGAGTAAATTCTCTAAAATTACTCCCACTGACACCGCCGCCGGCCGTTAATGAATTAATGTAGCCCAATTTCTTTAGGTGGAGCATGAGGCTGCCATCACCTTCATAACCCAATAAATGACCGAGGTAATTTAATGGTTTTGTTTTGTACATTGGATCTTGATTTGGTAAATGAAACGCCAAGCTCAGTTTTCGAACTTCTTTTAGAGGTTCGATATTTATCCAGCACGATTGCTCTTTTGGGGTGACATATGGAACCGCGACGGTCTTTGGACGTAAATTTTGATTAGGGATCGACGCGAAAGATTGCGTGGCTAATAATTCCAACTCGCAAAGAGGGCGATTACCTAATACGACTGCGGTCATGAGATCGGCAGAGTAATATTGTTGGTAAAACTCAAGCATTTCATCGCGGATTGTTGATGTTTCAGTATCAGCAAGCGTATCAATGCTACCCACTGAGAATTTAGAAAAAGGATGCGCTTGATTAATGGTTTCTTTATGGACTTGATAGATACGACGAACATCGTCTTTTAATTTTAATTTATATTCAGAATCAACAGCGAGTCTTTCTTTATCTACGGCTTCTGCATTAAAAAGAGAGGCGTAAAAGAATTGACTAAAACGGTCTAGACCTTCTTCAAAAGCGGTGTGTGATGTTTCAAAGAAAAACGTGGTGTTTTCTGTGCCAGTCCACGCATTATTAGATCCACCGTGTTGGTTTATAAACGAATGAAACTCACCGACTTTTGGGTATTTTTCTGTTCCAAGAAACAGCATGTGCTCTAAAAAATGAGCAAGACCTGGGCGATGTTCAGGATCATCAAAATGACCAACATTCACAGAGAGGGCAGCAGAAGAACGAGGGGCACTGTCATCTTGAATTAATAGAACGGAAAGTTTGTTATCGAGCTCAATAAGTCGATATTTCTTTTGATCATTAGGGCTGATATGCACAGGTATCTCCTGTTTTAAGACGTAAACCGTCTTAATTATTATATTTATTACTTAATTATGGCGCTGATACCACAGAGTAGCAAACTCTCTCTTTCCTCTTTTTTCAATTGCTTGCTACTATTGTGAGGTTAGTAATGATTTGAGAATGATTCAATGAAAGTATTCATAATGCGTCATGGTGAAGCTGAAGCGTATGCAGCCTCTGATGAAGAGCGTAATTTAACATCGCACGGTGAAAGCCAATCAGCTGTAATTGCCAACTGGTTAATGAAAACACATCAAGTTGCTTTTGATTATGTATTAGTCAGCCCTTATGTTCGAGCACAACAAACATGGCAAGTGATTAAGCCAATATTGAATGTAGTAGGGGCTAAGGTAGAAATATCAGATGAGATAACACCTTATGGTGATTCTGATGATGTTGTAGAGTACGTGAAAGCATTAGGCAGCGTTGAAGCGGTTAATAATGTATTAATTGTGTCTCATTTACCGTTAGTTGGGTATTTAACGGCTGATTTTGTTCCGGGGATTATGCCGCCAATGTTTCCTACATCGGCTATTTCATGTGTTGAGTTTTCTCATCAGACAGGAAAAAGCGATTTATTGTGGTTACAGCAGCCATAAATAAAGAGAGATAATTTGAGGGTACGTTATTCCCTCAAATTATATTATCGGTCTGGGATCGAAAGTAAAACTAAAATGGCGCCTGCGCCACCAAATTCTAAAGGTGCTTGATGGAATGCCATTACGTCTGGGTGTTGGGCTAGCCATAAAGGTACTTTTTGTTTCAAAATGTGCTTGCCGATACCGTGCATGACACTGGCACAAGATATATTTTCTTTTAAGCAATACGCAATCATTGAGCCTAACTCTCGTTTGGCTTCATCTTGCTTCATGCCATGCATATCTAAAAATACATCAGGGACATAAACCCCACGTCGTAGACGCTTTACTTCATACTTTGATACGCCATCACGCGCGTAACGAACTGGGCCGTCTTCATTAAGAAGTGGTACAAATTCGTCAGAAAAGAAAAACTCTTCATTTTTCCCTTCTTTTAATGATTTTCTTTGCTTTTGTTGTTCGCTAAAGTTCTTACTCGGTTGATGGATTATGGTATCCTGTCGCAACTTTTTAGAGCCTTGTACTGCTTCACGGAACAGAGAAAGTTCGTCATCTGATAGGTGGTCGTTTTTACTCATTTTTAGATTCCAATAATTAACAGCAGTATTGTACTTGTTTTGGGGGCAATTTTGGATAAGATTTTTGTAGAAGAGGCAGTTTCTGAGCTTCATACGTTACAAGATATGTTACGTTGGACGGTAAGCCGTTTTAACGCTGCGGGCCTTTTTTATGGTCACGGAACAGATAATGCGTGGGATGAAGCGGTTCAGCTTGTACTTCCAACATTATATCTGCCTATCGATGTGCCTGCGCATGTACGTGAATCTCGTCTTACTACGAGTGAGCGTTTACGTATTGTTGAGCGTGTTGTTCGTCGTATCAATGAACGTATTCCAACGGCTTATTTAACAAATAAAGCATGGTTTTGTGGATTAGAGTTTTTTGTTGATGAACGCGTTCTTGTGCCTCGATCTCCAATTGCTGAGTTAATTGAAGCACAATTTGAACCATGGTTAACTGAAACTCCAACACGAATTATGGATTTGTGTACTGGCAGTGGCTGTATTGCTATTGCGTGTGCTCATGCTTTCCCTGAAGCAGAAGTCGATGCGATTGATATCTCTACAGATGCATTAATGGTTGCGGAACAAAATATTCAAGACCATGGTATGGAACAACAAGTGTTCCCTATGCGTTCTGATTTATTGCGTGATATTCCAAAAGATCAGTATAACTTCATTGTTTCTAACCCACCGTATGTGGATGAAGAAGACATGAACAGTTTACCTGAAGAGTTTGAGCATGAGCCTGAATTAGGTTTGGCTGCGGGTACGGATGGATTGAAGTTAGTTCGTCGTATTTTAGCAAATGCACCTGATTATCTGACAGATGAAGGTTTCTTGATCTGTGAAGTGGGTAATTCAATGGTACACATGATGGAGCAATACCCAGATATTCCATTCACGTGGATCGAATTTGCTGACGGTGGACATGGTGTATTCATGTTAACTAAACAACAACTTCTTGACTGTGCTGATGAGTTCTCATTATACCGAGATTAAAAATTAGACAATTATTATTGTCTTAAAATACGTTGATACTTAAAGCCTGATGTTTTCATCGGGCTTTTTTTATAGCTCTTTAGTCTGAGACATCGCGAAATCTAAGCGATTACGTAGGTTTTGTTGTTTTTGAGCAGATTGATCACGACTTAATACTTTTAGAACTAAACGAAATAATTTCATAATGAATTTCTTACCACATAGTTTTCTTATTGATAATATAAGCAATAATCAAGCCAAGGTTAACGCTAGCCTCATGCTTGTTATTGATAGATATATCGACAGTGTCCGCTGAATCTTTACTCTTTGTATTAATAATTGTGGTTCTATTTTTATTTTATTTATTTTTTATTCCGATAAACAGAGAAACGCACCACATAGGGGGTTTACTCTTACCATGATTCAAGCGAATATGGTTTTATAACGATTTATATACAAAATTTACAGAGGAAGTAATGGCTGGAAATTCTATAGGACAACATTTTCGAGTAACGACGTTTGGTGAAAGTCACGGTTTAGCTTTAGGCTGTATTGTGGATGGCTGTCCTCCGGGATTAGCGCTGACAGAAGCTGACTTACAGATTGACTTAGATCGTCGTAAACCTGGCACATCAAAATACACAACTCAACGCCGTGAAGCTGATGAAGTTAAGATTTTATCTGGTGTTTTTGAGGGCAGAACAACGGGTACGTCGATTGGTTTATTGATTGAAAATACCGACCAACGATCTAAAGATTATTCTGAGATTAAAGATAAGTTCCGTCCGGGACATGCCGATTACACCTATTACCAAAAGTATGGAGAACGTGATTACCGAGGTGGTGGTCGTTCTTCTGCTCGTGAAACCGCAATGCGTGTGGCTGCGGGTGCAGTAGCAAAGAAATATCTACAACAAGAATTTGGTATTGAGATCAGAGCTTACTTATCACAAATGGGTGATGTTGCTATTGAATCCGTTGATTGGAATGAAATTGAAAATAATGCCTTTTTCTGTCCAGATGCAAGTAAAGTTGATGCCTTTGATGAGCTTATCCGTAAGTTGAAAAAAGAAGGTGACTCCATTGGCGCTAAGATCACGGTTGTGGCTAAAAGTGTGCCTGTCGGTTTAGGTGAGCCAGTGTTTGATCGTTTAGATGCTGATATTGCACATGCACTTATGGGTATTAACGCTGTTAAAGGGGTTGAGATTGGTGATGGTTTTGAGGTTGTTCAGCAACGTGGTTCTGAACACCGTGATCCATTAACGCCTGAAGGCTTCAGTTCAAATCATGCCGGCGGTGTTTTGGGTGGTATTTCATCTGGGCAAGATATTATTGCTCATATTGCATTAAAACCAACCTCAAGCATTACGGTTCCGGGTGAAACAATTACTCGTCGTGGTGAAAAAACAGAGCTAATTACTAAGGGTCGTCATGATCCATGTGTTGGCATTCGCGCGGTACCGATTGCTGAAGCAATGCTTGCCATTGTGGTTATGGATCATTTAGTTCGTCATCGTGGTCAAAATTTTGGCGTACAAACTGAAACTCCAAAAATTTAAAGAAGAGCCTAAGAACTCAACGGTACAGACGAGTAAAAGCAGGAAGATATTCTGCATTATAAAATAGAGATAAATAAAAAAGCCAAATTGAATACCATTTCAATCTGGCTTTTTTTTTCTCAATAGGGTCTAAATTTCTTGGTGTTAAGTTGTGCTTACTTTTGCCTAAAATTTAGTGTCTTTAACATTTAATTTTTTTCAATTGTTTCTTGCTGATCTTCTGCGATATCCAAATGGAATACAGGTAAGCACCAACCAAATTTTACGGCGGCCATGCGCGCAGAGAAACCGACAGTCAGAGTGACGATTGTCGCAATTAGTTCACTTACGTCAAATCGTAATAGTCCAATGTATAACACTGACGATAGCAGAGAGATTGAAGCATATAATTCTTTGTGTAAGACCATTGGCATTTGGCGGCAAAATAAATCACGTAATAACCCACCAAATACACCAGTGACAATCGCAGCAACCACACAAATAAGGGGATGTAAGCCCATATCTAAAGCCACTTGAGAGCCGATGATACTAAATACAATTAATCCAATGGCATCAAGCAATACAAAGAAACGATGATTTTTCGCTACCCATGGACCGACCCACGTAGTGAGTACACCTGCAATACAAGTAATGACTAGAAAGTGTGGGTTTTTAACCCAACCAACAGGGTAATGACCAAGTAAAATGTCACGAATCGTTCCACCACCAATTGCGGTTGCGCTCGCTACTAACATTACTCCGAACCAATCCATCTTTTTCTTACCCGCTGCCAATGCACCTGTCATTGCTTCAGCGGTTATTCCAATAATATAAAGAATTGTTAATAACATTTTCTAATACCATAGCATGCCATGTAGGCGAAATAATAAGAAAAGGATTTTATGAAATTTAAGCTCTCATGACGAATGAAAAAAACTATTCTGATGGTTTTCAGATTAGTTTTTTTAATCCAAACATAGGTATTAATGATCTTTAGGTCTATGGGTTCTTATATTCAGTATCTTTTGATGTACTCCTCTACGAAGACTTTTAAATGTATTTTCAAGTTTATCAATACCCAATAGTACAAAGAGAGCAAGCAGCGTAATTATGATGGACTGTTGAATGTAGCCTAGAGCAATCATCATTCCTAATGCCGCGAGTACCCAAATGATTGCCGCAGAGGTTACGCCGTGTATCTTTCCATCCAATGTCATCATGACACCTGCACCAAGAAATCCAATGCCTGTAATTATTTGACCTAATACTCTGGCGTGATCAAGTGAGTTTTCTGAAAGGGACATCGCCATCGCAAGGAAAAAATAGGTTCCTGAAATGATTAAAATAGAGGTTCTAATGCCTACAGGCTTTCCTCTTGTTTGGCGTTCAGTACCGATAAGAAAACCATTAAAAGCACAGGCAATGAGTGCCGTCCAAGAAAATGGGCCTAGGTCAAGTAAGTGTTCTAGGTTAAATATGGTGTTCTCCATCAAGAGAAAGGCTCCCGTATGTATCACTAATATAGTTAGGTTAGTAAAGAAAGCGGAGAATAGCAGTTGGTATTTTGAACAGATAATGAATAATTTTTAAAGAGAAGATAAAAATTATTCATCTACGTGTCTCTTTTGGGATTGATAGAGTAAAATACTCGTCTATTTATTATTGCTAAGTCTGTTTTATGTCTCACCAATACAAAGATTTGATTGCAGTGTTTAACGCCACCTTTTTAGATTCATTTAATACCAAGTTAGAATTGGGGGGGGATGAACCTATTTATTTGCCAGCAGATGAGGAACATGATTCTCATCGTATTATCTTTGCAAGAGGGTTTTATGCCTCTGGTATGCATGAGATTGCTCATTGGTGTGTTGCAGGCCATGAACGACGTTTACTTGAAGATTTTGGCTATTGGTATGAGCCTGATGGGCGTACTGAAAAAGTACAAGCTGAATTTGAAAAAGTAGAAATTCGTCCTCAAGCTTATGAGTGGATTTTATCATTGAGTGCAGGGTTAAAATTTAATGTCAGTTGTGACAACTTAAATGGCGATTTTGAACCAGATCGTTTAGCATTCATGGCTAAAGTGCATAATGAAGTGATGTCTGTTTTAGATGACGGTTTACCACCGCGAGTTGAGATGTTATCTACTGCGTTACGTGACTTTTACCAAACCGCCCCATTAACTAAAGAACAATTTATTGTCCAATAGGAAAGAAATGATCATTGAATTTGAAGAAAAACTGCTTGAATTAATTGATGCTCGTATTGAAACTGCATCAGATGATGAGTTATTTGCTGGTGGGTATTTACGTGGGCATATTTCCCTGTCAGTAGCGAAATGTGAAGAGCAGGGCGTTAGTGATCTTGATGTATTAAAACAGCATATTAATGACAGTTTAGAAGCCGCAAAATCTGAGTTATCTCCAGCAGACAGAATCATTGTTGCTGATTTATGGGATCTTTTACGCAATTAACCTTAATTTTTTAAGGTTAATCTTACGTACCCTACACAAACATTTATATCAATAACGTATAATTTACATAATTAAATTTTATTTATTTTATACGTTGGAGATATAAATGCAGCAACTACAACAGACGTTGTCTGAACAGATGCGCATCAATGACCACGAAATTGAACGACGAAAGGTACTGCTTAATTTTATCGATGAAGATGCGGATACGCTAAAGCATTGTTTAAAATGGGTAGAACCTTTTGTCGATGCTATTGTTGCTCGATTTTATGTGGCTCAAACGCAATTGCCTGAAATTTCTTTAGTGATCGGAGATAAAGAAACGTTATCTCGTCTGCATGTCAGTATGGCTAAGTACACGTTAGAGTTATTCAGTGGCCTGTATGACCAAGCGTATGTCGATAAACGGTTAAGAATTGGTAAAATTCACCATCGTATTGGTGTCAGTCCAAAGCTTTACCTTTCTGGTATTAATCAACTTCAGTTACTGATTGAAGAAGTTATTGCAGAACAAGCCCACCTTTATAATCAATCCTCTCAAGACATCACACTATCATTAAGAAAGTTATTCTATTTTGATAATCAGCTGGTGTTTGATACTTATATTGCCAGTTTGCAAATTGAAGTTGAATCTGCAAATCAACAGCTTGAATTGTACGCTCATAATTTAGAAAACGTGGTGGCAAAACGCACGGCAGAGCTGACGGACTTATCGATGAAAGATGCATTGACTGGATTATATAATCAACGTGCATTTTATGAATTACTTGAGAAAAGTTTTAATATTACAGAGCGTTGCCAACAACACCTGACTTTACTTTATATTGATATCAATTTCTTTAAAGAAGTGAATGATACTCATGGACATAAAGCGGGGGATGACGTCTTAGTTGGTTTTGCTCAATCGGCAACGCAAATTATACGAAAGATGGATTTTGTATCCCGTTATGGCGGCGATGAATTTTGTATCGTGTTACCGAACACTAAAATCGAAGAAGCAAAGAATTTATGCTTACGTTTAATTGAATTGTTTGATAAAAGCTCAGAGCATCCTGTTACGTTAAGTATTGGCGGGGCATCGCTGTATCCGGGGGCTAAATTGAGCATGGATAAATTGATTATTGCTGCGGATAATAAAATGTATCAAGCGAAACAAATTTGTCATGAAACCCGTCAGCATCACTTTGAGTTAATGCCAAGAGATGAGTTGAATGTCACTCGAATGGTAAATAATAAATAATTGAAGACCTAGTTAATGCATTAATGATTGGCTAGGTCTTTTCTTTACATTAGCGCTTAAATGTACCTAAAGAAATTAATTTATCTCTAAGTAAATCCACTAACTTAGTTTGAGATGATTGCTCTCTAATGGTTCCCGTTGTATTCCCCCATACAGGCCCAGGCCATGCAACATCAGTCGTAAAACGAGCAATATGGTGAATATGCAATTGAGGAACTAAATTACCTAATGCGCCTAGGTTAATTTTGTCTGGAGAAAAATTATCTTCTAAAAGTTGTGCGACAGCGCTCGACTCTTGAATAAACTGACCTTGTTGTTCTGGAGTCATGTGGTGAATTTCTTTCAGATCATTTATACGAGGAACTAAAATAAGCCAAGGACCAATGTCTTCTTTTATTAATAAAACTTGGCATAGTGGAAGATCCCCTAAAAGGACGCAATCTTGCTGTAAACGTGGATGTAATTGAAAAGCCATTCCATTTCCTTGGTTTCTATCAGTAATGCTTTGTTATATCATAATCAGTTCATAATAAAGAATAAGTGAAGCGATTCATGAGCGAAAAAATCGATAAAAATGTATATAACCCAACTTTTCAATGGGCATTCCTTCATCCTAGATATTGGCCTACGTGGTTAGCTGTTGGTTTTGGTATTATTTTAGCGTTTGTTCCTTTTCGATTGCGCGATAAACTTGCCGCTAAAATCGTTAAATTAGTTTTAAAGAAACCAAGCAGTGGTATTAAACGAGCGAAGTTGAATATTGCGACGTGTTTTCCTGAAAAATCTGAGCAAGAAAAACAAGAATTGTTAGAAAAAACATACATTACGGGAGCTCAAGTTATGCTTGGTCTTTCTGAGCTGCTTGTTCGTAGTCGTAAGCATAATGAAGCGCGTGGTATTTTTGTTGGTGGAGAAAATTTATTTCCTTTACTTGAACAAAAAGAGAATATTATTATTTTAGCCCCTCATGCTTGGGCTATCGATTTCCCTGCTATTTTACTTGCATCGCGTGGCTACCATGTGACTACGATGATGAAACCACAGAAAAACCCAATCACTGATTGGTTAATGCATGTTCAGCGTATGCAATATGGCGGGAAGATTTACGCACGTAGCGCTGGAATAAAACCATTGATTAAAGCGATTAAAGAAGGGTACTTAGCGTATTACCTTCCAGATGAAGATCATGGGCCACAAAACAGTGTTTTTGTTCCTTTTTTCGGTACGCAAAAAGCAACGCTTAAAGGCTTTGGTAAATTGGCGCGTTTGTCTAAAGCGAAAGTGGTTCCAATGTTGCCATCATATAATGCAGAAACGGGTCAATTTGAAATTATTACCTTACCTGCGATTGCCGATTTCCCAGCAGGTGATGAAGAAACAGACGCTCGGTCAATGAATATTGCGATTGAACAATTACTTGAAGGGCATCCTGAGCAATATATGTGGGTGCTTAATTTATTGCGTTCTCGACCAGATGGCAGTCGTCTCTATTAAATAATAGAGAATGAGGTTGATATCGTTTATAGCCCGTTTAGTGGAAACACTAAGCGGGCTTTTTATTGCTATAAATTGTTAATAATAGTGCTCTTATTGATAGCGTATTCTTATTGTTAATTATTTGTGTGTTTATAAAGTCAATAGTTGTGTAGAATAAAACACAAGATAAAAAATAGATTATCATGTTTTAATTTTATCTAAGTATTTGATTTCAAGTTGAATTTATTCTGTGAGAGATGACTCTTTGATAGGGGGACAGTTTGTATCTGGTTAAATTCAATATTTTTGTTAAAAAAGAGATCTTAATCATTTAATCAATCTAAGTTTTAACAAATGGCTAGGGTCTATCTTTTCTCAAAGCGTATACTTCTTATTACATTATACCTCTTTAGTTCCACGTGTTCTCTGTTCAAATAAAAATGCCGTTTAGCGCTAAGTTGACCAAATAAATGCCTAAATCACCCAATTTCCGCTTTTTTCAAGGCGGTCTGTTAAAACACCGTACCACACCGAAATTCTTAACAACTCAAACTGAATATTTTTCATTGCTTTTTTTATCGGCACTCGTTGGGGGGATCACCGGCTCTGTAGTTGCATTATTCGAAGAGTCTATTCGTTGGATAACAGAGCAGCGTTTAACGTTTGTTCATACGCTTCCTTACGCTGAATATATTGCTCCGGTTGCGGCTGTTTTAGCCGGGGCGGCTATGGCTGCGGTTGGTTTTTGGTTAACGTTTAAATTTGCACCAGAAGTGGCGGGCAGTGGTATTCCCCATATTGAAGGGGCACTTGATGGTACGCATGAAATCCGGTGGCATAGAGTATTACCGATTAAGTTTATTGCTGGCACATTAACGATTGGATCCGGGATGGTACTGGGTCGAGAAGGGCCATCTATTCAAATTGGTGGTGCCGTTGGACGAATGATTGCCAGTAAAGGTAAGCGTTTTAGTCACACAACTCATATTTTAACCGCAGCAGGTGCGGCGGCTGGGTTGGCTGCGGCATTTAATGCACCTCTTGCTGGTATCCTATTTGTTGTCGAAGAAATGCGTCCGCAGTTTCGCTACAGTATTACGTCGATTAAATGCGTTACATTAGCGACAGCAGTCGCCACTATTGTTATGCGTTCTTTGCATGGACAAGCCGCGTTCTTGGATATACCTCACTTTGATGTCCCTCCATTACGATCTCTTATCTTATTTGCTGTTTTGGGTATTTTATTTGGGGTGATTGGGGTTAACTTTAATAAGTGGATTTTGAAAGGGACAAGTCGAGTTAAAGAATATCATCAAAATAAATTATCACGATTAGTGCTTGTTGGTGCGATGTTTGGTGGTACTTTTGCTTTTTTACAATTGGTGGTTCCTAAACTGTCAGGCAGTGGGATGGAGATCATTACCGAAATGTTTCATAGTCCAATGATGTGGATGGTAATGGTTGGATTTTTTGTTCTGAGAATTATTGTTACCGTCGCTTGTTTTGCATCTGGTGCTCCGGGGGGGATTTTTGCCCCAATGCTAACTCTAGGTACCTTATTAGGTTTGTCTTATGGCATCGTGATGGCGGCTTGGTTTCCTGAATGGGTTTCAGAACCCGGAGTTTACGCGATTGCAGGTATGGGGGCACTGTTTGCTGCCACAGTTCGAGCTCCGGTAACGGGGATAATACTCGTTGTTGAAATGACAAATAATTATCAACTAATTTTACCATTATTAGTGACGTGCCTAGGGGCGACCTTTATTGCGCAAGCTTTAGGCGGTCAACCGTTGTATTCAGCATTACTCAAACAATCGTTACTTGAGGATAAAGAGTTGAGGGTTGATAAAAATAGCCCAGCAAGTAATTAAAATAGATAACTCAGTATTAATTGACTCGAAATGAAGTCCACTGCAATACCATCTGCAACCATACGTCCCATCGTGTAACTTGCTGCTATATTCATCGAATATGGCAGTGAGTAACCAATTTCTACACCATAAGATAAACCGAACTCATCGAATTCTTTTGCACCTTTGATGGTAGTTTGGAGTGTTGTGCCATTCGTGGTTTCTTGAGATAAAGAGTCAATCATGAGATCCAGAGAGTACTTATTTGCACTTAATAGGCTTGCTAAGTAAAAATCAGAATCAAAAAGATAAGAAAGGTATTTTAAGTTGATGCCATAAGAGCTTGCATCGACGTTGGTTCGTTCATAATTAAGGCCGTCAGAAACATTTCGTTCAAAGCTACCTATTTTATTATATTCAAATTCAAGAATTAGAAAATAATTTGGGGCCAACATGAACGGATAACCTGCTTTAATGAACAAGCTATCTTCTAAATCAATTTCTGCGCCATTTAAAGTTAACGATGACTTTTGTAACCCTGAAGATAAATAGATACTCTCGATTTTTGCTAGGCTGTTGGTCGAGAACAAGCAAATAAGGCATATAAATACATATTTCATAGGCTCCATCCATATTGATAATCATCAAAAAGTATTGGCTTTAAGCATATAAGTCGTCTTAGTTATTTTTATTTTAAAACGGACGTCTTATCTAATGCTTTTAGTCTAGACCTTTTGGGATTATGTTTTTCCAGATGTTGCAGTATTGTTAAGTTCAAAGCTGTTTTTATTGTGTTTTATAAAGATAACCCATTTAAAATTAATAGGTTATCTTCGTTTCTTATTTTTGAGATTGGTTGGTGGGTTTATTTTTTATAAGCTCTGATCATGAAATCAGCTTTACACATGAACGAGGTTTTATTTGCTAAATCATGTTTAAATTCAGGTGTGGCTTTCCATGAAAAGGGCGTCATATCCAGTAAATGTAATGCTTCAATACCCGTTAATGACATATCATAAGTAAGCTTCTCTTCTTTTACTAATTCAAAGCCTTCAATTTCCTCAGCGGCTTCATCGTGTAAGCGTACTTCACCATAAACTTCTTCACGTAGCTCAAATAAGTGATGACTTGCAGGGGTTACAGTAAACAAATAACCCTTGTCTTTAATTGTACGCTGTAACTCTTCGGCTTTGCATGGCGCATAAATACGAACAATGCCATTTAAACTTTGATCAGAGAAAGGCAAACGATGGCTCGATGCCACGCTAAATTGACAGTTTGGATAACGTTTTGCGGCAAATTTAATTGCTACTTTTGATATGTCTAGTCCAAATACTTGAGCGCGTCTTTCTACAAGGCGGTTCTGAATTTCAGCAGTGTAATAACCTTCACCACAACCGATATCTAATAAGGTAGATGATTCATCAGTAAGGTAGGTTTGACAAAAATCAGCAACCAGCTGTTGCATAGGCTGGTAATGTCCTGCTTCTAAAAAAGCACGTCTTGCTTGCATCATCTCTTTATTATCACCCGGGTTCTTCGAGCGTTTATGATGTGCAGGCATGAGATTCACATACCCTTCTTTTGCATTATCAAATTGATGATTATTTTCACAGCGATATTGATTATGCGTAAAGTGTAATTTGTGCTGGCATAAAGGGCATTGATAAGACATGGAAACACCTGAAAATTAGTTTAGCCGAAGTGTACTTCTTCATTGGCGGAATAAAAAGAGCCACGGATAAATATTCTATAGCGATAATTACCTTAGAATCTCAACGTTCATAATGTGATTTACTTCAAATACAGCGGCTAATAGAAACTAATAAGACCTTTTTTGTTATAAAAATTAAGTGATCAGGCTCACTCTACTTTATTCGACTCTCGCATTAATATGTGATCTCGATCGAAATGAAGTTAAAAAAGTCTAAATTTAAAAATGATTCAATCTTTATATCTTACTGTTTATGTTTGATTTATGTTTTTTTACGTCACTTGTTTTTGACCACGTTCAAACTATTTACCCTATTAATTTTGCAGAGCGAATTAATGTTGCATGATTGCTGTCAACGGATTCGACAAAACATGTATGGATTGCAAGAATTCTTGAGTTAGGCGTTCAACTTATAGAACCGCCAAACCAATATAAGTTCAAAAATATAGGGTATATAACATGAAAAAGACACTTTTAGCATTAGCGGTACCAGCATTACTTATGGCTGGCTCTGCATCAGCAACAACGGTATACACAGCAGAAGATGGTTCGACAATTGATGTATATAGCCGTTTAGGTTTTAACATTACTGACCGTGCAGGCATGGGTGAAGATTGACCAACTGCGTGCTGTTCTGCATGAATTATTACTGACCGTGCAGGCATGGGTGAAGAGGGCGATTCAGTTGGTAATTTTGACGCACGTATCGGTCTAGGTGGTTCTCAAGTCGTTAATGATAAAGTGTCTGTTATTGGTTGGGCTGAATATCAAGTAAATGCGGCTGAAGCTCGTGGTGATGGAAACTGGTCACCTCGTTACGTATGGGCAGGTATTGACGCTTCTGAAGCGGGTAAAGTGACCTTTGGTCGTGTTGCTTCTGGCATCATTATGCTTTCTGATTTAGGCGATGTATTCGCTGCTTCTGATGTGGTTTTAGGTCGTCAATTAGAATTAGTTGATAACTCTTCAGCACAAACATTCCGTCAAGATGGCACTATTCAATATCAAAACAGTTTTGGTGCCTTTGATATGTCAGTTGCTTACATTTTAGGTAACTCAGAATCAAATCAAGATGGTTCTTACAATGCGGTAGGTCGTTACACATTTGATTTAGGTGATGCTGGTACGTTAGCGCCTGTTGTTGCATATCAAGCAAACAGTACTAGTGATACGGGCAATAATGCTAATCGTGATTACACATTCTGGGGTGCGGGTCTTCAATACAAACTGAATGAATTAACGCTTGCTGCAATGTATAACCAAGATGAAATCGAAGGTGTGTACTCTGACAAATCAACAGATAAGAGCTATGAATTAACAGCGGTATACAACATCAATGATGATTGGACAGCGCGCATGGGCTACCGCTCATTAGAAAACAGCGGTGGTGATGAAGCGGAATACAAAGATACTACCTTTGAAGTTCAATACCACTTAACGGCTCGTTCTTCTATCTACACAAGTTACGTGATGCGTAACGGTGAAAATGGCAAAGCAGTACCAGCGAGCACTAACGTGATGAGCTGGAATGACGCTGAAGAAGATTACTACCACTTAGGTCTTCGCTATGAATTCTAATCTGACCAATAATATTGATATTGCTGTTTATCTATAAGGGTGGATTCTTAGTTAATTATCAATCAGGTTAGACTACTCAAATCCTCGCTAATTCGTTAGCGAGGATTTTTTATTTAAGGGCATAATATTCAGTGAAGATCGGATATAAAAAATCCCCGCAAGAGCGAGGATTTAGAATTGAGTTACTGTGTTCTGATTATGCGTTAAAAATTTGCGCCATTTCAGTAGAGCATAAATGGTATTGACGTGGGCAGTTGCGCCATGTTGTTAACATACGACGATATTTGTCCATCATAGGCATTTGACTATTAAAATGATGATCCGCTTTATCAAACTGAGGGTATAGACCTTCAGAGTTTGTAAGGAAACGCACATAGTTTACTTGCTGTGCTTCAGTCGCAATATCAAAACCTAAAAACTGTAAACGACGTGCATCTACTTTTGCTTGGCATTCAGGGATCAGCATATTGTAAGATTCTTGCATTGCATGGTACATCTCCATGAAGTCGATAATTTCACGACATTCTGTTTCAGAGATATTGCCAAAATCTTTGTCTAATTCACGAATTTGCAGTTCATAACCACGTTCAACAATCAGTTGTTGGCGTTGGTATTTTTCCGCGTTTTCTGGATCCATTTGTGACATCAGATAATACTGGTTTGAAAGGATCAAGCGTTGAGCATTAGTCATATCCATTAGGATAACCTCAAAATTATTATTTAAATTTATATAAAAAGTTGAAGCTAGATTAACAGTAAATGTAACACATAGAACATGATCTACATTAAGTAATGTGATCTTAGCTTAGCCCTGTGATATTTCCATTACTATCAATATCTAAATTCATGAATGCGGGTTTTTCAGGCAAGCCAGGCATTGTCATCACGTTACCACATAAGGCATACACAAAGCCTGCACCAGCACACAATCGTAATTCACGAATCGGTACAATAAAGTCAGTTGGAGCGCCTTTAATGTTGCCATCAGTCGATATCGATGCCGGTGTTTTTGCCATGCATACTGATAAGTGTTGATAGCCTAACTGTTCAAACATAGCGAGTTGTTGCTGTGCTTTTTCTGAAAGTTCAAGGCGTTCAGCGCCATATCCTTTTATGGCTACAGCGGTTAATTTGTCTAGTAAACTCATGTCTGGAGTATAAAGTGGCGTAAACTCTGTTTCTTGTGCGCATGCGATGAGCACTTTTTGGGCGAGTTCGCGAGTGCCTTCGCCTCCTTTTCCAAATGCTTCACTAATGGCAACATCAACATTTAGTTCAGAAGACTGACTCGTAACCCAATTAGCTAAGAAATCGAGCTCTTCTTGAGTGTCTTCAGGGAATCGATTTATGGCAACAACAACAGGCAACCCATATTTAGCACAGTTTTTGATGTGCCAATGTAAATTATCTAATCCTGCAATTAATGCCTCTTGGTTTGGTACAAAGAGTGCTTTAGGTAAGGATTGACCTGATGATAGAGGAAACAATCCCGAATTTGCTTTTATTCCACGTAATGTGGCCACTAACACGGCACAATCAGGCGCTTTTTTAGAAACCGTTGTCTTGATATTACATGCTTTTTCTAAGCCCATGTCTGAACCAAAACCACCTTCTGTCACGGTATAATCGGTCAATTTTAAGGCGATGTTATCAGCAATAATCGACGAGTTACCATGAGCGATGTTTGCGAATGGCCCAGAATGAACGAACGTTGGAACGCCTTCAAGTGTTTGCATTAACGTTGGATTGATTGCGAATTTCATTGTGACTGTCATTGCGCCAGCCACTTGCAAGTCTTCTGTGGTGATAGGCTGTCCATCAAGGTTGTAAGCAACAACAATGCGACCGATACGTTGACGAAGATCTTGAAGGTCAGTGGCTAAAGCGAGAATGGCCATTAATTCTGAAGCGGCAGTGATATCGAAACCATCTTCGCGTTCATAACCATTAATGGTTTTATTGTCTTCATTCTTTCCGATGGTCACCATGCGTAGAGCACGGTCATTATGGTCCATCACTCGTTTCCAAACCACTTGGGTTGGATCAATACGTAATGCGGGGAGATCATTATTTTCTGAAAAAATGTCATAACCCAAACGTTGTTCGTGATAAATACGTGCGTCAATAGCGGCGGAAGCGAGGTTATGTGCGGCCGTTATTGCATGGATATCACCTGTTAAATGTAGGTTTAATTCTTCCATAGGAGCGACTTGGCTATAACCACCACCCGCGGCACCGCCTTTTACCCCAAAAACGGGACCCATTGAGGGTTGACGAATACAAGCACTGACGGATTCCCCTAATTTAGCTAAGCCTTGTGCTAATCCTATGGTTGTTACCGTTTTTCCTTCCCCTAAAGGCGTTGGAGTGATTGCGGTAACCAAAATAAGTTTTCCACTTGGTTTATCTTCAAGGTGTTTTAAGGCATCAATATTGACTTTCGCTTTATAGCGACCTTGTGGCGTAATGTCATCATCATGCAGCCCTAAGTTAGACGCAATCGTTTTCATTCTTATAAGTGTCGCAGTTTGGCAGATCTCAATATCGCTTTTCATAATAACGGGAACCTTTAGGAAAGAGTTAAACACCAGAAAAGAAGCGCCTGTTTTATACCACATAAATAGGGGGAGACAGAATGAATTACCTAAAAATAATGTGGAATTGATGGAAATATTTATAAGCTGTGATCAAAGAGTATGAACAAGGTTTAAGAATAGGTTAACAGCGTGTGATACGATTTATTGTCAGTTTTATTATCAAGGAATGATGAAGTAATGTCTTGGCGTGATTTAAGTTTCCGACGTCGTTTACTATCAGTAATGACAATTTCAGGGATAGGGAAGTTATTTATTTTATCTGTGTGTGCCTTCTTTTATGTAAAGCATTGGGAATCTCAAGACAGTGGTGAAAAGGCGCTCGGTATTGCGACGTTTCTATCTCAATCTCCTCACGTAATATTAGCCGTTAAAAATAATGATCCTGAAATTATTGCAGAAAAAATAGAGCGTCTTCGCTCATCCATTGGTGCGGCATTTATTGTTGTTGGTAATGAGAAAGGCATACGTATCGCTCATCCAATAAAGGAACGTATAGGTAAAGCAATGCAAGGGGGGGACAATCAGCAAGCTTTGCTGTTTGGTCATTCTTATATTTCTTATGCTAAGGGATCGCTAGGTAAATCAGTTCGGGGTAAAACACCGATCCTAGATGACTCTGGTGAGATTATTGGGGTGGTGTCTGTCGGTTATTTATTGACGACCATAGACAGTAAAGTATCTCATTTTTTATTTTTCTTCTTAGGGATGGCGGTGCTTGTTATTTTTGCGAATGCCATTATTGCCAATTACATTGCACGTCGCTTTCAAAAGTCGATTTTTGGCTTTGAGCCAGAAGCGTTTGGGCGTTTGTATAAAGAACAACAAGTCACCCTCTCTACGTTACGAGAGGGCGTATTAAGTATTGATGCGAGTGGTAAATTACGTTCAATCAATAACAGTGCGTGTGAGATTTTAGGTATTGACCCTAAACGCTCTCTGAATCGACCTTTTTCCGACGTATTACCAGACAGTGACCTCACCAAATTATTAGTGACACATAAATCAGAGCATGACATCGAATTATTGTTGAACGGACAAGCGGTAATAGCGAACCGTGAATTGATTCAAATGGATGGCGAAGTCATTGGCGCGGTATCGAGTTTTAGGCGTAAAGACGAAATCAGTGAGTTAACGATTCAGCTGTCTCAAGTGAAGCAATACGCAGATTTACTGCGCTCACAAACGCACGAACATCGTAATAAATTAAATACCATTAGTGGGTTAATCCAACTTGATCGCATTGAAGAAGTTCAACAGATAATTGGTCAAGAAAGCCTTCGCTATCAAAAGTTAATTGAATTCTTAAGAGAGAGTATTTCAGAACCAATGATTGCGGGGGTGCTTTTAGGAAAAAGTGAACGAGCAAGAGAGCTTGGTTTACAACTCGAAATAGAAGAAGGGACACAGTTAGGCTTATTACCTGAGCATATTCGTGCAGAAGATTTGGTCACGATTATTGGTAACCTTATCGATAATGCCTTTGATGCTACGTTAAGTGTGGCAAAGCAGAGCACATATCCCATCGTAGTGAGTGTGACTGATTTTGGTCAAGAGTTGATCATTGAGGTGGAAGATAGAGGCTGTGGGTTACCAGAATCGCTAACGTTAAAGCAACTGACTAAAAGAGGCATTTCTACCAAATCAGATCAGGGAAGAGGTGTTGGACTGCATTTAATTCAGCAACTTGTTGATCACTATCGAGGTGAGTTCACGGTACACAGTGAAACGGACGTAGGTACAGTGATGACCATCTATTTACCAAAAGAATGGCTTAAAAAGTCGTCATGATAAAAAGAATGAAATAAGGATATTGAGTGAGCAGTAAAGTAACCATCGTTATTGTCGAAGATGACATTGCTATTGCGGAGATACATCGTCGTAATTTAGATAAAATAGACGCGGTTGAGGTGATCGGTATTGCCGCAAGTAAAGAAGAAGCCGATACCTTGTTTGATGTGTTGAACCCAGATATGGTGTTACTCGATATTTATTTACCTGATGGCAATGGGTTGGATATTTTGCGTGAACTACGCCAAAAAGAAAACTCTCCAGACGTCATTTTAATTACCGCAGACAGAGACGTAAATACATTACAAGAAGCCATGCGTGGTGGTGTGATTGATTATTTGCTAAAACCGGTCATCTTTAGCCGATTAGAAGAGTCCATAAATAAGTATTTGAGCCAAAAGAAACAACTGACTGCTCGGCTTGATATTGATCAATCCATGGTGGATGCGATGCTACATTCTGGGGCCGCATCGCAAGTTACTCGTTTACCAAAAGGAATTGATGGAGTAACTTTAGAAAAGGTACGACGTCTTTTTGAGAGTAAAACTAAATTAACCGCAGATCAGGCGGGGGAACTCTTTGGTGCAAGCAGAACAACAGCGCGTCGTTATCTCGAATATTTGATTAGCTCTGGAGAGTTGAGTGCTGATCTGTCTTATGGCAGTGTGGGGCGACCAGAGAGAACTTACTTTAAGCATTAAAGAGGGCAACATGACCCCAGCAACAAAATTATTAAAGAAATTAAAAATAGATCATCAGGTGCTTGAGTATCATCATGATCCTAAAGCGCAAGCTTATGGACTTGAAGCGGCTGAAAAGTTGGGTTTACCTCATGAAGAGGTGTTTAAAACGCTGGTTGTACAAGTGGATGAAAAAGATCTGGTTGTTGGCATTATTCCAGTGGCAAAGCAATTAAGCATGAAATTAATTGCTAAAGCCGTTAAAGGCAAAAAAGCCAAAATGGCGGATCCAGCATTAGTACAAAAAAGCAGTGGTTATGTGATGGGAGGAGTGAGTCCTCTTGGTCAAAAGAAGCGTTTGAAAACGGTGATTGATATCAGTGCTGAAGAATTTAAAACCATGTACGTGAGTGGTGGAAAAAGAGGACTTGATATTGGGTTGTCGCCACAAGATTTACAACATACATTGGTCGCTCAATTTGCCGATATTACGTCAGAATAAGACGTTACTGATACAGAATTAACCTCATAAAGGAAGAGTGTAATGGGTAAAACAGTTTCTTTAGTATTAGGCAGTGGTGGTGCAAGAGGTCTTGCTCATATTGGCGTAATCCGTTGGCTAGAGGAACATGATTTTACTATTGTTTCTGTTTCTGGTTGCTCGATTGGTACGGTTATTGGTGGCTTCTATGCTGCAGGAAAACTCGATGAGTTTGAAGCGTGGATGCGAACAGTGACAAAGCTAGATATTGTTTCTCTAATGGATTTTAATTGGGGTAAGGGCGGCTTAATAAAAGGCGATAAAGTGATGAATCGTCTGGGTCATCTTTTAGGGGACTTAAATATTGAAGATTTGTCTATCCCATACACGGCAGTTGCGGCAGACATCAGTAATGAAAAAGAAGTGTGGTTACAAAAAGGGCCGCTTCTTCAAGCAATGCGGGCTTCAATTTCATTGCCTCTGTATTTAATGCCAATTGAACTCAATGACAGAACGTTAATTGATGGTGGGGTATTAAACCCAGTCCCTATTGCCCCGACGTTTGGTGATCATTCTGATCTTACATTAGCGGTGAATCTTGCGGGTGAAATGACACATCAAATTGATGACTTTGCCGATAAACAAATAGATATATCTGAGGCGGAATCTGAAGGCGATACGTCTTTTCATCGTAAAGTGAGTGATTATTTTGGGTCATTAACAGCGAAAACATCAAGAATTGATTTAGGTATGTATGACATCGCAAATCAAGCGTTTGATGCAATGCAAAGTACGATAGCGAGACAGAAGTTAGCTGCTTATCCGCCCGATATTACGGTGGAAATAGCACGTGATGCGTGTGGTACTTTTGAGTTTGAACGTACTGCGGAAATGATCGATTTAGGCTATCAAAAAACAGAAGAAGTACTAAAGCATTTGTTGTAGGTAATTTGAATGAAAAACGCCCATTTCTTTATGATAGAAATGGGCGTTTTTTTGTCACTCATTAAGTGAATAAATGAGTTACACAGAAATAGTACTTAAAATTTTGGTGCTGGTTTTCTTGTCGGTTTAAAGTTCAAAATTGAAATTGGTACGTCTTTATTAGGGACGAATCCTTCAATTTCTTTACGGACAATTAAGTGACCCAGACGTTTTTCAATCATACACAAGTTCTTAAAATCATCTCGAGATACAAATGAAATCGCTTCACCAGATGAACCAGCACGGCCTGTACGACCAATACGGTGAACATAATCTTCAGCAGGGAACGGTAAATCGTAGTTAATGACTCGAGTCAATTCATCGATATCAATACCACGAGCCGCAATCCCTGTCGCGACTAAATACTTCAAACGACCTTCTTTAAAGTCATTCAATACTTTTGAGCGAGCATCTTGGCTACGACCACTGTGGAACGCTTCAGCGGTAATGCCGCGTTTTTCAAGTTGACCTACCAGTTTCGCTGCACCGTGTTTTGTTTCGATGAAGATCAACGCTTGATCCCAATCGTTTTCTTTAATTAGGTGACTGATTAGCGCCGATTTTTTGTCTTTATCAACCGTAATTAACCATTGGTCAATTTTAGGCTCAGCGTTACTGTTACGCTCAATGGTAATTTCAATTGGATTATTGATTGCTGTTCTTGCCAATGCACGAACTTGTTCTGACAGGGTTGCTGAGAACAATAAGTTTTGGCGCTCTAACGGTAAACGTTCAATGATTTTATTGATGTCTTCGATAAAGCCCATGTCTAGCATTCTATCGGCTTCGTCGAGTACGAGAATATCAACTTCGTCAAAATGCACAGCACGTTGAGTGTACATATCAAGCAAACGACCAGGCGTTGCAACCAGAATATCAACCCCTTCAATTAAGCGTTGTTTCTGCTCTTTATAATCAACACCACCATACATAGCGAGTGACGTAAGATCTAAATGCTTGCTGTACTTACTGATGTTATCTTCAACTTGAACGGCAAGTTCGCGTGTTGGCGTTAAGATCAATGCACGAATACGTTTTGCTCGAACTTTCGTTTGTTCTTCACTTAACATTTGCAAGATTGGTAATACAAAACTTGCGGTTTTACCTGTACCAGTTTGTGCCGCTGCGATCAGGTTTTTTCCTGTTAGAGCAACAGGAATCGCCTTTTCTTGAATTGGCGTTGGGGCTTTGTAGCCTAGTTCATTAATGGCTTTTAAAATTGGATTACTTAATCCAAGGTTAGAAAATGGCATGTGAAATCTCAGGTATATGAAGAATAAAAACAGTTTAAAGCAAAAGCGATAAACAGAGAGCAAATTAGGAAAGGATTGTAGCATGAAGAGAGGAAGAGAAAGCCATACTTATTTTTGATATGGCTTTATATTACGTTGTTATGCATTAGCAAATACAAAAGACATGCTGAAATAAGATCAGAGAGCCAATACCGCTGAGAACAACCCAAATAAGATTGAACCGTAAACTAACGAGAGTACAAACAATGGCAGCCAGTACTTTTGGGTTATGTAAGTTAAATTCCATGTGCGCACCTGACCCTAAAATAGAGACGGCAATAATGGCTGGAAGCACCGTGACCGGAACAAAGCGCAATGTTTTTTTAAAGCGAGCAGACATTTTAAAACTGCCAGCCATTCCTATAATGGAAAAGCGTATAAGAAACGTTGCTGCAACCATAACCGCAGTAATTGTAATGAATGTATCGAAGTGAATATGTTCCATTATACAAGTCCTTTTTCGGTATTAGGGAGTTCAAGAGTGTCTGAATGTTGAGCTTCTTTTTCCATTGCTTCAGTAGATAAATCCATTCGATAGCCAGCATAGACACCAACCACAGCGGCAATCACTAAACCTAGAGAATAAGGCAAACCGGACAGTAAAATACCAGTGACGGTTGCCACGACCGCAGCAACAATACATTCACGATTTTTAACTTGAGGGATGACGATTGCAATGAAGGCTGCAACCATTGCGAAATCTAAACCATAGTTAGCAATTTCAGGAAATGACGAGCCAATTAACGCCCCTAAAAAGTTTGCGACCACCCAGTTAACCCAAAAACCAATCATGGCGGCTAAATAAAACTGATGACGATCTTTTTTATTCAGTTTCATCTCATCAATCGTTGATGCATAGACTTCATCGGTTAATCCAAAGGCCATTAAAGCTCGCATTGGTAGCGAGTACTCTTTCATGTATTCGGACATTGATGCGCTATAAAGAAGATGGCGAAGGTTAATCACAAAAGTGGTAAGCATAATGACAAGAACACTGGCTGAAGATTGAATTAAACCTAATGCAACCATTTGAGCGGAGCCCGCAAAAACAGTGAAAGACCATAAGGTGCTTTCAGTAACGGACATTCCCGCATTGATACTAATGGCACCAACAATAAAAGAGAAAGGAAAGGCACCGATACATAGCGGAAAAATTGCTTTAAGTCCCATTCGGATAGATAATTTATTCATAATTACACCTAAAAATTAAAATGTTTATTTTGCAAATTATTTTGCAATTGTATGCTGTCGTAATTCCACACTCAAGCATAAAATTAAAAAAAATATGCAAATATGGTTTTGATTGCAAATAAATGTCACCAAATACCTGTAATTACGAGTTAAATATATATAATTAAAAAATATTTGCATTTATTATTGCAAATATTTTTGCTGTTGGTATTATCTGGTTCATCCACAATAAAGATGAAAGGCAAATAAATGACAAAAGTAATTACAGCAAACTGTGCTCCAGACGCCATTGGTCCATATTCACATGGCAACACATTTGGTGGTCTTATTTTTACTTCTGGTCAACTACCAGTATGTAAAGAAAAAGGCGGAGTTGTTGATGGCGGTATTTCTGAACAATCTCGTCAATCGCTAGAGAATTTAAAAGCGGTTATAGAAGCGGGTGGTGGCACTTTGAATACTGTTTTAAAAACGACATGCTATTTATCCGACATTACTGACTTTGCTGAGTTTAATAAAGTGTACGCAGAGTATTTTCAAACAGAATGCCCTGCACGCAGTTGTTTTGCCGTTAAAGATTTACCGTTAGGTGTCAAAGTAGAAATTGAAGCCATTGCTCATTGTGAGTAATCGTTAAACAGAATTGAGGGATCCCCATGAAACAGCAATGGCAACAATATAAAGCAATTATTAACGCTGTCGTTAAACCTGCTTTAGGCTGTACAGAACCAATTGCAGCGGCCTATGCAGCAGCAGTAGCGGCTGATATGGTAACAACAACCCCTGAGAAAATTATCGTTCATGTATCTGATAATTTATATAAGAACTCAATGGGTGTGTTTGTGCCAGGAACAGGAAAAATCGGTTTGCCTATTGCTGCCGCTGTTGGTGCTATTGGTGGGGACCCTCTCGCTGAACTAGAAGTATTAGCGGCAATAACTCAAGAGCAAGTCGATAATGCTCAAACGTTAATTGATGCAGGTAAAATCAGTGTTAGCCGTATTAATAGCGATGAATTTATCTATTGTCATGTCGAGCTTCACGCGGGTAATGATATTGCTAAAGTTGAGATCAGTGGCGGCCATACACAGATAATCAAGAAAACACTCAATGATAAAGTGGTGTTCACTCAAGATAAGAGTGCAACGGTATCGACGGGATCTATTTGTGATGGCGTTGATATTAGTATTGAAGGTATCTATGACTTTGCTATGCATGCTGATTTCGATGAAATTAAGTTTATTCTCGCCTCTTCTGATCTAAACCGTAAATTGTCAGATGAAGGTTTATTGAATGAATATGGTTTGCAAGTCGGTAGAACCATTGAAAAAAGCATTAAAAATGGTTTTATGTCTCAAGATTTAGCCAACAATATTATCATGAGAACGGCCTCAGCCTCTGATGCTCGAATGGGCGGCGCGACGCTACCAGCGATGAGCAATTTTGGTAGTGGTAATCAAGGCATTGCCGCAACATTACCAGTGGTATTAATGGCCGAACATTGTAAATCAAGTGAAGAGCAGCTTGCCCGTGGTTTGATCCTAAGTCATTTAGCTGCCATTTATATTAAGTCTTTCTATCCTCCTCTTTCTGCTTTTTGTGGTAATACGGTAACCAGTGCTGCAGCGTCAATGGCAATGGTGTATTTAGCGGGGGGTAATTATGAGCAATCGTGTTACGCCATACAAAATGTGTTGTGTGATTGCACTGGAATGGTGTGTGATGGTGCTAAGTCAACCTGTGCAATGAAGGTGAAAACGTCGACAAGCAGTGCTATTAATGGGGCGATGCTGGCAATGAACTCGACCGAAGCGCACGATCAAGGTATTGTTGCTCATGATGTAGAAAAGAGCATTCGTAATGTTGGCCTGCTAGTGACAAATGGCATGGGTGCGACAGACGCGATGATTATCGATATAATGTCGGCATAAGCAGAGTTAATGTAAGCATTGATCGCTGTATTGTTGATGTAATTGAAAAGCCACTATTAATTGGTGGTTTTTGTTCAATAGGATGTAGGACGTGAATGAGTTAACCCAAAGTGATTTTGATATTCTTGAAGCCATGAAAAATGTCGTTGATGGCATTGCTGCAATGTATGGAGAACATACTGAAGTATTGTTACACAGTTTAGATGTTCGAGATGCTTCAATTATAAAAATTGCAAATGGGCATATAACTGGACGAACCGTTGGTGCTCCAATTACCAATCTAGCATTAATGAAGTTAAATGATGGTCATGATGTATCGGATTCGTATTTAACTAAATCTCCAGACGGTAAAGCGTTACGCTCTATTACTACGGTAATCCGAAACCCTAAGAATGAAGCGATTGGATTGTTGTGTATTAACTCTAATATCGACGCTTCTTTTCAGTCTGTTATCCGTTCTTTGCTGCCTGAAGCGTTTCCTGTTCAGGACAATCACGCTTCTCCTGAAACATTTGCTCGTAATAATGAAGAAATGATGCAAAGTTCGATTGAGAGCATTCGACATAAAGTTATCAATGATCCTGACATTTCGGCATCGAAGAAAAGCAGAGAAATCGTCTTTCGTTTACACGATCTTGGTGTGTTTGATTTAAAAGACAGTATACCTGCCGTGGCTGAAAAATTAGAAATATCAATTCATACGGTTTATCGTTATCTGCGCGAAATTAAATCCGCACATATTGAGTGATAATAAAGCGTTTCTATCGGCAATAAAAAAGGCTCATCGTATGAGCCTTTTTTATGGGTGATTAGTTGCTAATAGGTGTTTTTTTGATACGGATCTTTTTTAGTAAACTGATGAGTATCGGACACAGCACAACCAAAACAGCAATAACGGTGAAACTAAAGGTGATTGGTCGTTCCCATAGAAAGCTAAGTTCTCCATCACTGAGCATTAAAGATCGGCGTAGATTCTCTTCCATCATCCCGCCTAATATAAAACCGAGCAATAAGGGGGCGAGAGGAAAATTGGCAAGCCGAAGTGCTATCGCTACCATTGCGATAAAGATCATAATGAAGACATCGACGGTATTAAAGGAGACTAAATAGACACCTGTAATAGAGAAGAATAACACCATAGGCAATAATACGGTTCTTGGCACCGCTAATAATTTAGAAATATAAGGAATAAGCGGTAAGTTAAGGATAACTAATACGATATTACCAAAATACATTGAGATAATAACCGACCAGAAAATATCAGGGTGATCAACAAACAGTCTTGGGCCTGGCTGAATACCATAAGCGATTAACGCACCAAGCATGATGGCCGTCGTGCCTGAACCTGGAATGCCAAGGGTTAATAGTGGAACAAATGACCCGCTAGATGCCGCATTGTTTGCTGATTCTGGAGCAACCAACCCGCGAATACTGCCTTTACCAAACTCATCTCGTTTATCTTTTGGTGCTAAATTTCGCTCCATGCCATAGCTTAAGAATGCGGCAATAGTTGCACCAGCACCGGGTAATACGCCTGTAAAGAAGCCTAAGATAGACGATCGAATGGCAACCGGGGCGACTTCTTTGAATTCTTCTTTCGTTATTTTCATGCTGCCAAGATCTGACATTTTATGCTGTTCATCGCCATGAGTGTCTTGTTCTGGTTTCAAAATCCCCATTAACGTTTCACCTAAAGCAAAGGTTGCCATAGCAAGTAATAGGAAACTGAACCCGTCCATTAAATCCGTTAAACCAAAGGTGAATCGTTCAACCCCAATGCCTTTATCAATCCCAACGGTTGAAAGCATCAAGCCTAATATTGTCATCATCCATGCTTTTATTACTTGCCCATTACCTGCGAATGCAGCAACAGCAGAAAGGCCAACCAGCATTAAGGCAAAGTAGTCGGAGGATTGAAAGCTTAATGATACTTTTGCTAAAGCAGGCGCTGCAATGAGCAGCATAATGGCTGACAGAGTGCCACCCGTAAAAGAGGAGTAAGCGGCTAGCGCAAGGGCTTTACCTGCTTGACCTTTTTGTGCCATCGGATAGCCATCAAAAGCGGTGACAACAGTTGATGAACAACCCGGTGCATTGATAAGGATTGAGGAGGTTGAGCCACCAAAAACCGCACCATAATAGACACCAGCCATTAAGATCATGCCTGATGCAGGGTCTAATCCGTAGCTGATTGGGATCATAAGTGCAATGGCTGAAATTGGCCCAAGCCCCGGTAACATTCCAATAAAGGTACCGACAAAACAGCCGATCATTACCATCATTAAATTGGTTGGCATTATTGCGGTGGATAAGCCTGCTAAAATTCCATCTAACATAATTAAGTCCTAGGGTTTACCAAGCAAGAAAAAGATAACCAGGTTCAAGATAGATATCTAAACCTTTGGTAAGAAGTAGCCAGAATCCAGTAACAAAAGGAAACGAAGCCCCAAATAAAATAGGTTTACGTCGTTCGCCTAATAAGTAGAATCCGGCTAATAAGAACAAGCTGGTTGCTAGCACAAACCCAAGCCAAGTTAGACCAATGCCATACAGCACCATCAGGATCAAAAACCCACAAAGTAGCTTCCAATTAAATCCTAAAACAGCGCCACTTTTTTCATCGGGTTGAGCGGAGATAATTAATAGTAATGATAAGAAAATACCTGCGAATGTGAGTATGTAAGGTAAGGTTCTTGCTGTGAAAGGTTCGTATTCATCGCCAGGGAAAAGAGCGATTAAACTGGTTTGGTAACCATAACAAAGGCAAACTAATAAGAAGATAATCGCGCCAACGCGATCTCTGCATAATAGAGAAGATCTAGAGTACGACATGAGCTCTCTCCATGAATTCATTCGGTGAAAAGAAATAAAAAAGCGGCCTGAAAGTACAGAGCAAGGAACCTCTTATAGGGTAAAATTCCTAGGTTACAAGCAGGATTAATGAGCCATATCCGGGGGAGTCATTAACTGTCCAAGGCCACTGAAAGGTTATTTTAAAAAGCCAAGTTCACGCATTAGGTCACCCATGATCTTTTCTTGGTTCTCAAGAAAGGCATAGAATTCTTTATCTGCTTTGAAGTTATCAATCCAACCATTACGATCTCTAACAACGGCCCATTGTTCTGTTTCATACATCTTGCTAAAGACTTCGGTATATTCATCAATTTTTGCTTGAGGTGTACCGGGTGCGGCAAAGAAGCCACGCCAGTTAGCAAAAACCGTATCATTACCGTATTCGGTCAGTGTTGGAATGTTTGGTGCGCTTTTTAAACGTTTAGGGGCGGTAATCGCAAGAATACGGACTTGACCGCTTTTCGACATTTCTAGAACTTCACCTAAACCTGTTGATAGAAGAGGCGTTTCGCCAGAAAGTAGAGCGGCCATGGCTTTTCCGCCGGCATCATAAGCAATGTAGCGTACCTTTCTTGGATCAAACCCTTCCCCTTTAAATGCGGCCGCTATGACAAGATGATCCATACTGCCGCGAGCTGAACCGCCTGCAATTTTTACTGAGCGAGGGTCTGTCTTAAAATCAGCAACGACTTGCTCCCAACTGGTGTATTTTGACTCTTTATTTACCACGATAGCACCGTAATCGGCGATAGTGGCAGCAATCGGAGTTAGATCTCGGAATGATTGTGGGAAAATACCACTTAACGATCGGATCACGATAGGCGTTGAGTTCACCATTA
>NZ_CAWPRC010000159.1:0-39063 GCF_963890165.1 Aliivibrio sp. SR45-2
AAATCCAGAAACAGTCGGATGCGCTTTGGTTGATATTTTTTACTGATGTATAGCACATGTAAATCTGCGCTTGATGTTGATGAATTAAAGTTTTTCATGTGCCCATTGAGTAAGGTGACTAATCGTTTATTCTCAATGTCTGCTTGCACGTCTAAAGCTGATTTTAAAGCAACGCCAACTCCTTCCAAAGCCCAATGCCTAATGACTTCGCCATCATCTGAGAATCGCTTTGGAATAATAGCGATGACACTTTTTTGCTCTTCATCTTGAAAGTGCCATGTTTTCAATTCTTCATTGCTGCGAATCATTGCTAGGCAGTTATGATTCACTAAATCTTGAGGTGTTAATGGCGTTCCATGTTGTGCTAAATATTCTGGTGAAGCACACAATACTCTCTTACTTGGTGATAAACGTCGTGATATTAAACTGCTATCGGCCAACTCTCCATATCGGATCACGATATCGATACCTGATTCAGCAATATTAGAGATACGATCGTTCAAATATAAATAGGGAACAACGTTGGGGTGTTGTTTACAGAACTCAGATAATATAGGAAGAATATATTGTCTACCGATGTCTTTTGGCGCTGATATTCTTAATGAGCCCTTGACTTCTTTAACCCCGTTTCGGATTAGATTTTCTGTTTCATTAACGTTATCCAATATCTCGATACAGGCTTTATGGTAAAGCTCTCCTGAATCAGTGAGTGATAAATGCCTCGTGCTTCTATTAAGTAGCTTTACACCATACCTTTCTTCAAGAGCTTGAAGCCTTGCTGTCATTGTGGCCGGAGAAAAACCAAGTTCACGCCCTGCAGCGGCTAATCCTTGATGTTTCACTATACTCACAAACATCGTCATATCAGAAAACTTATCCATTTATCCTCCTGCTATTTCATTGTTCATCTCAGCTGAATAATGAGTTCATATTTTACCTAATTATCAAAGTATCATGAATGAATATAATAGCAACCATAGGCCAGAGGAGAGGGCGAAATAAAGAGTCGAAGTGATGATGGATAACACTTAGAGGCCTTTAACTAATAATGAATACGATCTTTATAGGTACTTAATGTTAGGCCATTAAAGATTGACATAAATAGAGGTAAATCATCATGAATAAAGAAAAAATGCCATTTCAGGTGTGGATATTAACCCTAGCGGCCTTCGCTATTGGAACTGCTGAGTTTGTTATTGCCGGTATTCTTCCTCAAATAGCGGTATCACTTTCGATTACGGAAGGTCAAGCTGGCTATTTAATTAGTGCTTATGCGCTTGCTATTGTGATTGGCGGGCCAATCTTAACCATTTATCTCGCACGTTTTAATAAAAAGATTGTACTCATCGGGTTAATGGTTCTGTTTATTATCGGCAATATCCTATCTGCATTAGCGCCTAATTATAATTTACTTTTAGTGAGTCGTGTTGTCGCTGGTCTTGTGCAAGGCCCGTTCTATGGTATTGGCGCAGTAGTAGCAACGAATCTAGTCTCAGAAAAAATGGCAGGGCGTGCTGTGGGACAAATGTTTGCAGGATTAACGTTGGCGAATGTGTTGGGAGTACCTGCGGGGACTTGGATAAGTTTACAGTTCGGATGGCACATCACATTTTTTACTGTCGCCGCTTTCGGTGCGATTGCGATGGTATTTATTTTAACGTCTATTAAATCAACAGGTCATAGTGAAGCTAAAGATATTAAAACTCAGCTTATGGCATTTAAAAATCCAATGTTACTTATTAGTTTAGCGATCACTGCGTTGTCATGGTCTGGATTTATGACGCTATATGGTTATCTTGCGCCGATTGCTATGCATATCACTGGTTACGGGGAGGCTGCGGTTACTTGGATCTTAGTGATTGTGGGGGCAGGTCTGATTATTGGTAACATACTTGGGGGCCGATCTTCGGATAAAAATCTCGCGAAAGCATCCATGTTTTGGGCGGTAGCGATGCTTATTTCACTGATTCTTGTTGGTTTATCTGTTGATAACAAAATATTGTTTGTGGTTACGGCTTTTGTGTTCGGTATTGCTTCATTTGCAAATGTACCAGCGATGCAACTTCGAGTGATGAAACATGGTGGTGAAGGTCAAGAACTTGCCGCTACCGCAAATATTTCAGCGTTTAATTTAGCGAATGCTTTTGGTGGGTTACTTGGTGGTTTGGTGCTTGATAGCCATGTAGGGGCGAGCATGATCCCTTATGCCGCTGTTGTTGTTCCAATCATAGGTTTGTTCTTTATTGCCAAAGCAAATCGAAATGAAAATGCATCGAATAAATTAGTGTCTAGCTTAACGAGTTAATAAAAGAATGTTGATTGCATGGTTTCTTTATCAAGAAATACGAAATTAATGATAAATGGTTTTAATAAGGTGAACAGAATGAGCAAATTACTTCAGAAAACAAGTTTAAAAGGATTGGTTCTACAAAACCGTGTAGTAATGGCACCAATGACTCGCGCTCGTACAAGTCAGCCCGGGAATATACCAAACGAAATGATGGCTACTTACTATAAACAACGTGCGAGTGCGGGGCTAATTATATCTGAAGCGACTCAAATTTCAGATGATTCACAAGGGTACTCATTCACTCCGGGTGTTTACACTGATGAGCAAGTAAAAGGATGGCAATTCGTTACTAAATCCGTTCAAGAGCAAGGTGCTGCTATGTTTTGTCAGCTTTGGCACGTAGGACGAGTCTCTCATCCTACTTTCCAAAAGGGAGAGTTGCCTATTGCGCCTTCTGCATTATCTCCAGTTGAAACTAAGGTTTGGATCTCTGATGAGAAAGGCAATGGAAATATGGTGGATTGCATTCAACCGCGAGAAATGACTCAGGCGGATATCGATCGAGTTATTAATGATTTTGCTCAGTCAGCAAAGAAAGCGATAGAAGCGGGCTTTAATGGCGTAGAGGTTCATGGCGGCAATGGCTATTTGATTGATCAATTTTTACGTACAAATTCAAATAAGCGCACGGATAACTACGGCGGGACGCGAGAGAATAGAACCCGATTCCTTCTTGAAGTGGTTGATGCGGTAATTGAAGCCATTGGTGCTGACAAAGTGGGGGTTCGCCTTGCTCCGTTTATTACGTTTAAAGACATGGATTGCCCTGATATTGTTCCTACTATTCTTGATGCATCAAAAGAGCTTCAGGCTCGTGACATTGCTTATATGCATTTATCTGAAGCTGATTGGGATGATGCTCCCGTTATCCCTGAGAGTTTTCGCATTACATTACGAGACATTTTCACAAACACTATTATCGTGGCAGGCAGTTATACGCAAGAGCGAGCTGATGAGATATTAGATAAAGGCTATGCTGACTTAGTTGCTTTTGGTCGTCCGTTTGTTTCTAACCCAGATTTAGTGTCACGATTAGAGAATAATTATGAATTTTCTGGATTAGATGGTGCGACGTTGTTTGGTGGTAATGAACTTGGCTACATTGATTACCCTATGTTTAAAGGGGAATAGTGACATTATCGATTCAGTTGATGAGACTATTCGCATTGTATTTAAAGCTCAAATTTTGGTTTGAGCTTTTTTTGTTTTTAGTCAGTAAGTTCAGGAAAAGAGCAAAGGAGGATTGATTTACTTTAGCGATACCTTCGATGTGCATGTAACATTTGCTTACATTTTGGTGATCATTGTCACATTTTTCTTTCTATAAAAAATAAAACCTTGTTGTTAATAAGTTTATTAATGATAATCACTCGCATTATCAGAGCTAAAGGAAAAAGCAGTGAAAAAATCAACATTAAGTATCGCTATTTCAGCCGCCGTATTAGCTTCATCAGTATACGCAGCACCAGAAGTCACCGTTTTAGATAAGACTCTTGAGCCAGCAGGTAACTTCTTAGCTTATACCGAATTTGAATTGTCAGGTGAGCCACTCGCTGAATCATTAGGCCTTGATTTAGATGTCTTGGATCCAAATGTTGCCGATGATCCAACGCCATTTGATTTTGCATCAGGTATTGAAAGCTACGAATATTCTGAAGAAGCGATGTACGCACTAAACTACCAATCGACAATGGGCCCTCACTTAGTCAATGGCCCTGCGAACAAAGCTCGAGGTGGTGAATTAGCCGATTTAGGTAAACGTGTTATTGAAATGGCAACCGCGGTTGGTTTTCCTGTAAGTGAAGTTCCTCAGAATATGTACCCAATTTCACTTCCTTATGTTTCTGGTAGCCCTGAATTTGCACAAAAGCCTGATACAACCACCGTTAATGGTGATGAAGTTGAAATTACAACAGCTAAAGGCAATAGCAAAACAGTTCAAACTGAGGTACCTGCTTATTTCCGTGATTACAAATCGCTAGCGTGGAATGACGCTTCTTTTGATAAGTCATTTAATCCTGCTGCAACTGGTGGCATTCTTCTTAAAGAAGTGATGTGGTCTCAAGATTTCTTAGGCGGTATGCACGTAACAGCGACGGATGAAGAAGTGGAAGCGGAATCCGCTGTCATGGATCAAGATGGTCAGCACAGTTTAGGTGTATCAGCGGCAGATGGTTTTAACGGCATGCTTCTTACTGAGATGTCGGTTGATAAAATGCAAATCATGCAAGAACAAATGGGCTTTGATGGCAAAACATTAGGCGTGAAATTTGGTCCTGATTACAACCCGTTTAAGAAACCGATTTGGTTCGCACATAAAGTTGCGGTGACCGAAGGGCAGGAAAATGGCGTTAAATCGATTCAAGCATTGAAAGTGACAGATGGCTCATCATCATTACGTGATACATGGTCAATGTTATGGCCTGTTTCAGAATTCTTTGCATACAGTGATCAACGTACAGTAAATGCCGCTCAAAATCCGGCGTTTTTAGCTGTATTTGATGGTGCTCCATTTGCTGCTGCACCAAAAGTAAATATTGATGGTAATGAGAAGAATGATGTTATTGCGACAGATGCATTTTCACTATCAAACAACCTGTCGAATTTATTATTTAAGAATATTGCTGCTCTGCATTACAACAAAGCCCAAGGGACATTTGTAACCGAAAATAAATCAGGTAAACAAGGCAATAAAGTTGATACTTACGATGCCGCGTATTCAATTGTCGCTCTGTCTATTTATCAACGAGCGAAAGATGCACTGCCTGTCGGTTATGCTTCAGCAGAATCAGGTGATGTGAATTTAAAAACAGACGCAGGTAAAGAAGCGTTAACGATGATCAAAGGTCAAGCCGATTTCATCATTAATAAATTAGTGACTAAAAACGGTTTAGTGGCTGATGGTGCAACGTTATCTAAGACAGTAAAAGTGGGTAATGAAACATCATTGGATGCACAGTTTGCTGCGATTCGTGGTTTAGTTGCTGCGTTTTTAGCAACCGACGATGTGAAATACAAACAAGCTGCTCGCTCTATTTACCTAGCGGTAGAGAAAAACATGTTTGATAAAAATATTAATACATGGGCTTCAGTACCAGGTAAAGCAACCATTCATACCCCATACACAGCCGCTGCGATTTCTGGTGGTTTACGTGAAGTCATCTTGCATCTTAAAAATGAAGAAGGTGAGAATGAACCAGCGCTTGAGTTAACAACACTAACTAACCGTTACGTAAGTTGGTTCCGTGGTGTGATTAATGGCGGTATGCAATTAGCTGAATGGATGGGTGATTCGGGTGAAAACCAATTAAAAGGCAGTAAATCAACAGATACTGACGAAGATGGTGTTCATCAAATTATTGCTGCTGGTGGTAAGTTTGGTACGGCAATGACAATGGCAAATAAAGTCAGTGTTAAGTAACGATTAAGTAATATTATGTGCATTCAGGCAGCGATTTTTCTCGCTGCCTTTGTCGTTTCTATTGTCTTAACACGCAACATAAAGTTCAACCAGAGTAGGTGTCGATGATTATGGCTGTAAATCAGATCTCTGAATCAAAAATAGAATTGAGTAAATTTAGTCAGTGGTGGCAACGTTTAGCCTATCATCATCAATGGGCTGAAGCTCTACTTTATACCATGTTTATTAGTGGTGTTTTACTTTGGGATCGTGTTGAAATTTATTGGCAAGTTGAACGGTGGGTACTACTAGGCCATATGCTGATTGGTGTTTCTCTTTTTATTTTAGTGGTTGGTGCATTTTGGGTTTCCCATCGTCGATTAATTACTAAAAGTAAAAAGGCCTTTCTTCGCCATACGGGTAATGCCATTGAATGGCTACTTATTATCTGCAGCCTTAGCGGTTTTTATCTGTTCTTTATTGGTAAACCTGGCAATGAGCTAGGACTCTTTATTCAAGATGTGCATTTTTATTCTTCGTGGTTACTTGCACCATTAGTGTTTCGTCATGCTATGCGTTGGACCGTTCTAAAAGTATTTAAAACAACAAAGTAATAAATGAAAGAGCTCAGACTCTTAATTAAATTAACCTATTTGAGGTCACTATGTTTGCAAGTTTTTTAATCACCCTACGAGAAGGGCTAGAAGCCTTTTTGTTGGTTGGAATTGCACTGTCGTATTTATCAAAATTAAACGCACGCCAATACAATAAATATATTTATGTTGGAGTGTTTGCGGGACTCATTTTATCGTTAGCCATTGCGGTTGTATTTCAGGTTGTTGTTGATCAGTTTAGCAGTGAGTTGTACCGCAATATTCTTATGGCAGGGATATTACTCTTTGCTACTGTCGTTCTTACTTATATGGCTATTTGGATGCAAAGTCAGGCTAAAAACCAAGTAGAAGGCATGAAAAAAGAGATTGACGATATGGTCTCTAAGGGCAATGTTGTCGGGTTGGTTTTCTTATCGTTTTTAGCGGTATTGAGAGAAGGGTTTGAAACCATCTTATTTTTCTCTGCATTGATGTATTCAAACTTTGGCGAATTCAGTACACAAGATGCACTTATTGGTGCAGTCGCGGGTTTAGTTTTAGCTTTTGTTATTGTTTGGATGATGCTTAAAAGTACTAAAAATGTACCAATTCGTTCATTCTTTCGTTGGACGAGTTTGTTGATTATTGTTATTGCCGCCGGTTTATTATCTTCTGCTATTAATATGCTTCAAGCCGCTCATTTACTTCCAATTTTGCATGCTCAATTGTTTGATATCTCGCATATTCTCGATGATAGAGGTGTTTTTGGCACATTTTTACGTGCTTTATTTGGTTACAATTCATCCCCAGGTTTATTGCAATTATTAGTATGGGGAGGATACATGGCAACATTTGTTACATTTTGGAATAGAGGTTATAAGCAAGCATGAGTGAATCATCAAATAAAAAACACGTTGTAGTACTTGGTGCTGGTCCGGCAGGCCTAATGTCTGCATGGGAGTTAATGGATGCAGGTTATCAAGTTACGATTATTGAACGAGATGATCACGTAGGTGGAATGTGTGCAACCCAAACATTTACCGGAGAACATGGTGAATATCGTTTTGATTTTGGTGGGCACCGTTTTATTACTAAAAATCCTAAATTATTGACCTTTGTTGATAAGTTGATGGGCGATGATTTACTGTTTGCACAACGTAAGAGTGTTATTCGTTATAAAGGCCGTATTTATCAGTATCCGTTAGCCTTGGTGGATCTCATTAAAAATGCACCGTTGCCCCTATTATTGGGGGGAGGTGTTGATTTTATCAAGCAATTATTTAAATCAACACCTCATGATAGATCGAATGTAAGTTTTGCCGAATGGATAGAAAGCCGTTTTGGTCGTACTTTGTATAAACACTTTTTTGAAGGTTATACCGGTAAATTATGGGGAATCGATCCTAAATTTTTATCTGGTGATTGGGCATCTCAACGTATTAGTTTGATGGATTTAAAAGACGTCGTTCGACGTTTATTACCAGGTAAAAAATCATCCGTTCGTACCTACGCCCGACAATACCGCTATCCTAAATTAGGCTTTGGTCAGCTATACACCAGATTAGCGGAAGAGTTAGAAGCACGTGGTGCTAAAATCTTATTAAACAGTGATGTATGTGGCCTTGATGCTGAGAGTAATCGTATTGGTTCTGTAAGTTATAAACACAATGAAGAAGTAAAGCATATTCAATGTGACGAGCTTATCTCAACGCTTCCATTATCATTAATGTGTAAATTAACGGACTTTGACAGTCAACTAGAGTTCCGTTCATTACGCTTTATGAATATGCCAATGGAGACAGAGAATATCTCTGATAATACATGGCAATATTTATCTGATCCTGAAATGTTAGGTACTCGTTTGCAAGAACCAAAACGTCGTTCATCGTATATGGCTCCAGAGGGACGTTCATCAGTGATGATCGAGATCCCATGCAATAAAAACGATGATGTTTGGAATATGGATGGCAAAAAACTACAAACGCGTATTTTGAGTGATCTTGAAGCTCTGGGTGTTGATCCTAAATTAGCGACAGGAGAGTTTTTTACCTCATACACAGAGCACGCCTACCCATTAATGGATATTACTTATCAAGCCAAACGTGAAAAGGCCATTACCCATTTATGTCAATTTGAAAATTTAATCATGACTGGGCGACAAGGTACTTTCCGTTATATTTTCACAGATACAGCGATGGAAATGGGAATGATGGCCGCACAAAGTGTGATTGATGGCAAAGATCGTCGTCGTGAAATATTTGATTTCCGTAATGAAAAAACGGTGATTGAAGTTCAAAGCGTGGCGTAAAGTGACCTTTAGGAGTGATAAATGAATAGATATGGAAGAGTGATGGTTCGCCAATTATTCGTCTTGTTTTTAAGTCTACTGTTCAGTGTGTCTTCGTATGCGTATTCTTACGCAGCGGCAGGTAAAGAGCCCGTTATTGAAGGGCGAGAAGCGATTTTACAAGCGCTAACAATTCCTGACTATGCTGCAGTTAGTGCATCCGTAGCTGGTTTAAATGACGAATTTACTTACTTGAAAAATGAACATCAAGTTGATCTTTTAACGCCGATGTTAGAAGCAATTGATAATAAAGATGCAGAGAAAATAGAAACTTTAATGGATTCTGCGGTAGTAGAAGAAATTATTCGTCGATTAGATGGAGCAGAAAATAATCTTAATGATTATCAAGTAGCCAAAGTATTGGTCGTGAAAAGTAAGTTATTTTTAGATTTACTTGCTCCAAAAATGAATGGCAGCCAACGCCAAGAAGCGACTCAAGCGATTCAAGGTGCGTTAGCCTCTATTGGAAATCCTGGGGTATTTGGAGTAGGAAAAGCACCCGTAGATCCTGCTGAATTTTCAAAGCAAAAAGCACTGCTGCTCAATGCGATCCGTGATTTTAAATAAAGAATGAACGGCAATAAGTACGTTTGGTTATTGATTCTTGTCGCCAGTTATTTTCTTTGGGGATTATATGTAAATCAATACCCGATAGAGATAACCAGTGATGATGCATTTAATTTTTCACGTGCGGTAGAGCGATTTTCTGTTTTGGAATTTCGCCCTCATTTTCCTGGTTATCCCGCGTTTGTGATCTTGAATAGGGTCGCAGCGACAATAGTGAATCCCATTACAGCGAATGTGTGGGTGTCATTGCTTGGCGCACTAATGTTGCCTCTGCTTGTGGCTCGTATTGTTTTTATATTATCGGCGTCATGGTGGAAGTCGGTTTTAGGTTGTGTTGTGTTGTTAATGCAACCGTTATTGGTTTCAATGGCATTAAGCGGTTTATCAGATCCAATCGCTCTGGCATTTTTCCTTATGGCTGTTATTTCAGCTATTTTACAACGGAATTATCATGTTGGTTTTTGGTTAGGTTTGATGTTGGCATCAAGACCTTCTTATTTTCCATTAGCGATGGGATTGGCATTATTTCCATTATTTGTACCAAGTCATCTATTGAAGCTGAAAGCGTATTTTCAAGCGGCTAGTGTGATTGCGATTATAGGATGCGTTAGCTTACTGTTTATTTTGCAACATGATGGAATGGCGTATTTTGAAGAAGGAGTACGTTTTACCCAAGGACATTTTGAGATATGGGGAAATACGGCTGAGGGTAATCAATCTCAAATTATACAGTGGGTGAAAGGGTTGATGAGTGCTTATGGTTTGGTCATCCTTAGTTCCATTTTTATTCTTCTTATTTGGTCACTAAAAACAGTATTTAAAAAACCATCAGAGCAACAGTTAAAAGCGCGTTATGTCGGAATGATTTCTGTCATCGCATTGATTTATTGGGTTTGGATTACATTAGGACAGAACCCAGATAATTTACGGCATTGGGCTCCGGTTTTAGTTCTTGTCATTATTGTATTTTCGATGAGTTTTTGTTCTATGTTTTGGCAAAATAAAAAAGGAGTTGTGCCTTTATTTGTCATTCTTTTGTTCATTGTTACCGGTGATAAATTAACTGTTGAACAATCGAGACAAGCACCAATACAGCAAGCGATAGCATGGTTTGAAGTACACCCTGAGGCCTGTATGATCGGAACAAATTACAGTGTTAATTTACTCAGAGATAGGTTAAGTGAACGAGCCGTTTACGATATGTATTATCCGAGTAGCAATATTAAATTACATGAAGCGGCATTAGTATCACCAGAAAGTGCGTGGCGAATATCAGGAACAGTATTAGAAAAAGGAATATTAGTTCAGCAATTTTCTGCTCGATTCATCGGGGAAAGAACACTGTATTTATATCAGATAATTGATGGGCAATAGGTTGAAATGAAACAATTGGGTAATACAACGATGAAATTAAGTAGTAAATGGACATCGGTACACTGGCTAACACTCATCTTATGCATGAGTGTAAGTCAATTTGCTTCGGCAATCGAAAAAAGCAGCTCGATTCTGTTCAATTCAGATAAGTCACAATTTATTAGTGCTAATTTTGATGCGGGTAGTGTGAGTATTATTAACAGAGTGAGCGGAAAAATCATTAATGAAGCGACTGTTGGCAGAGACATTCGCCGAGTTGCTATGAGTGATGATGCTAAGCAACTCTTAGCGACAGATTATTTAAGCGATAACGTTTTATTACTCAATGCTAAATCGTTAAAGGTTGAGCATATTACCCAAGTACCTTCACGCCCATTTGGTGCCGTTTTTGATGCGAAAAATCAGCAGTATTACGTAACGAGTTTTGAGAGAGATAAGCTGTTAGTGATAGACCGTTCAGGCAGTGTAATCAAAACCATCAGTACAGAATCAACCCCGCGAGGGCTTTCATTGATGGATGATGGACGTCTACTTGTATCACACTCGTTAATCGGACAGGTTTCTATCTTTGATACGAATAGCGGTGTCCCGACTTTAATTAAGGTGATTCAATTAGCTGATTCTGAAGCGCATAAAGAAAAAACAACGCCTCAAGGTAAACCAAGATTGCTGGATAACATTGTTATATCTCCTGATGGTGAAACGGCTTGGTTACCACATGTGCTGTGGTCGTTCGATCATGATTTTCAATTTCAATCGACGGTTTTCCCAACGGTTTCAATTTTAGATTTAACCCCTGGAAATGAGCAAGAAGTGGTTGATGAACGCAAACAACTGTTTAAGCAAATTAATATTATTGAAAGTGGAAATCGAATTAGAATCGTATCAAACCCACACGATGGAGCGTTTACTGATGACGGCAAAAAAGTCATCTTTACATTGGCTGGATCTGAAGACCTGTTGGTTTTCGATTTATCTCGTGAAGGGAAAAGAAATAAGAAACGTCATCGTCGCAAAAAATTTCAAGGTGGCGTAAAAGCGACGCAAATTTATCGTAATGTGCCGGGAGATAATCCAAGAGGGATCTTAATATCAGGGCGCGAGCTTTATGTTCAAAATGCGATGTCGTTAGATATCACCAAATTTGATACAGGAGCGGCAGGGCCTTTTGCAAAAGTGAAATTAACGCAGGCCAATTTTGCTAATTTAGTTACCCATGATCCAATGCCAACGCAGTTACGTGAAGGGAAGCGACTATTCAACACGGCAAATATGGCTGATTATCCTGACTTCCCAATGGCGGGTGATTTTTGGATGAGCTGTAATTCATGTCATTTCGACGGTTTTAACTTTACTAACCGTCAATTAATGGAAGACGGAAAAAAAGATCGTTTTGAAAATGCACTAACAGGGCATGTTGATGTTCGAAAAATGATCGCAGGTGATCCCGTTGGTGCCTATATTGATATTATCCAAAAGACTCAAGGCGGAATGGGGGGCGATCCTCGTGAAGAAGATAAGCCACCAGTAAGTGTAGAGCATCCGCCTGTTGAGGCTGCTAAAATGATGTCTGCATTGAATGAATACGTACGTTCTCAAGAGAATTTACCTTATTTATCAACATGGTTAAGATTAGACGACACGAAACGTTATACTCATCCTGATGAATGGGTTAATTCCGCCGAATGTGCCGATTGTCATACTACAATATTTAACCAATGGGCAGACTCAAACCATGGTATGAACATGGACCATCCTTATTATCGATTCCAAGAAGACGTTGCGGCTGAAACTGAAGGAGAAGAGTTCAGAGTGCTTTGTCGTGGTTGTCACGTCCCACAAGGCGTGATTAATGGCGATAATAAACCATTATCGGACTTTGGGGATATGTGGTCAAAAGGAGGTGAAGATCTAAAAGAGGCCAATGCCCATGGGCGTTCAGTGAGTGAGCGGGGTACTGGATGTGTGTTCTGCCATCGGATCACTAAAGCAGAAAATGCAGGTGGTAATACAGATGTTACGGTTAACTTAAAAGATCGTGAAGCCTATGTGTTTGAAGATACCGAAAATAGTGTGTTGAAATGGCTGTCTGAAAAACAAATTAATGCGTCTCCAGAGCAGCATAAAGCCTCATACTCGGATCCAAAGTTATATCAAAGTTCGTTGTACTGTGCGAGTTGTCACAATGAGTTCACCACAGGGCAAGGCGCTAATATTAATGATAATTTTGGCGAGTGGTTAGCGTCTCCATTTAACGCACCTAACGATCCAAGTAAAAATAAAACGTGTATTGATTGCCATATGACTCAAGACGTTACTGATTTTAATAATAAGGTCGGTGGTCAATCGACGGACGATGGCCCAATGAAATCAAATTTACGTTCGCATCATTTTGCAGGAGGTAACTATTACTTTACTGGGATGCGTAACCCTGAGCATAAAAAGCTGAGCATTGATATCTTGAAAACAGCCTTAACGTTAGACGTCGAAAAACAAGGCAATTCATTTACCGCAAATGTGACTAATGTTAACTCTGGGCATGACATGCCCGGTGGTGCTCGTCGACAAGTATGGCTAGAAGTTATTGCGAGAGATGCAACGGGTAACAATGTGTTTGAGAGTGGCGTAATGAAAGATGGGGCAATTCCAAAAGATGCGCATCGATTTATTAAAATTGGGGTTGATAAAGATGGAAAGCCTGTTGGATTACGTTTCTGGCGTTATGTAAAAATAGGACAAGATACTCGTATTAAATCGGGAGAAACACGTCAAGAACACTTTGAGTTACCAACAGAGGTTGAATACCCAATTACGGTATCAACAAGAGTGCTGTACCAAGTATTTGCTAAAGGATTAACGGATAAAGTTCGAGCGGCTTACCCTGATGAAAACATTCCAGAACCTGAAGTCATTGAACTTCAAAAAGTAGTAAAAACCTACACTGAATAGAGAACAGAAAACAACATAAAAAATGGGGGGAGAGGTGTATATACTTCCCCCCAATTTTTTATGACTGCAATAAAATGCTCTCTATTGAGATTACATCACTACTCATATCATTGTTATTCGTCGAAGTAACGGAATTGTTCTCGTGTTGATAATGATGTTTAAACCAATCGACAAACTGTGGAACGCCCTCTGTAATAGAGACTTTAGGCGTGTAATTAATCACGGCAAAGAGATCTTGAGTATCTGCATAGGTTTGGTATACGTCACCGGGTTGCATTTCTCTAAAATGTTTCGTCGCTACTTTATTGGTCGCTTTTTCAATTTCTTGAATAAAGCTCATTAAATTTACTGGACTGCCATGCCCAATATTGTAAATGCGATAAGGGGCAGAGCTTAGTGCTGGAGAATTGTTATTGTCAACGTTGTTTTCTTGAGATGGAATGACATCGGCGATTCTGATTACTCCCTCAACAATGTCATCTATATAAGTAAAGTCTCGCCACATTTCCCCATTGTTATTTATATTAATGGTTTGGTTATTAAGTATTTTTTTCGTAAAAATAAAAGGGGCCATATCAGGACGACCCCATGGGCCATACACGGTAAAAAAGCGCAGACCGGTGGTTGGTATATTATACAAATGAGAATATGAATGAGCCATTAGTTCATTAGCACGTTTCGTTGCAGCGTAAAGTGACACTGGGTGATCAACATTATCATGACAAGAAAAAGGCGTTTTATTATTTAAGCCATAAACTGAGCTTGAAGAGGCATAGATAAAATGCGGAATGCGTGCTTTACGACAAGCTTCTAACATGTTGAGGTAGCCCATTAGGTTATTTTCGCCATAAGAAATTGGGTTATCGATAGAATGGCGAACCCCAGCTTGAGCGGCTAAATGAATGACGCGATCAAACTTGTGCACTTCAAATACAGAGGCAAGATCTTGTGCACTTGTTATGCATAATTGGTGAAACTCAAAAGAGGAATGAGGAAGTAAGAAATTAAGGCGCGCTTGCTTTAAAGAAATATCATAATAAGCATTGTGGTTATCAATACCAACGACTGAGTGACCTAGCTGAAGTAATTGTTTAGCCACAGAAAAGCCAATAAAACCAGAAACGCCAGTGATTAGATATTTCATAAATAAAACAATAAAACTCGGTGAAAGAAAACGTAACAAATTATAACATAACTGGCGTTGAAGATGATTTTTTTGCCCACGGTTTAAAAGAACAATAATACAGTGATGTAAATCACAAATGCTGCTATAATCGGCGCAAATTTGAAAAGCTGGACATACGGGCCAGCTTTTTTATGTCTATTTGAATAACTAATTGGAATGTACTGTGCTAACGACTGCTAACATCACAATGCAATTTGGCGATAAGCCTCTTTTTGAAAATATTTCTGTTAAGTTTGGTAACGGTAACCGTTACGGTTTAATCGGCGCGAACGGCTGTGGTAAATCTACCTTTATGAAGATCTTAGGTGGCGAGTTAGAACAGTCTGGCGGTACAGTTTCAACAGATCCAAATGAACGTATGGCTAAATTAGGCCAAGATCAGTTCGCATTCGAAGAATACACAGTAATCGATACTGTAATCATGGGTCATAAAGAGCTATGGACAGTGAAAGAAGAGCGTGACCGTATTTATTCTTTACCTGAAATGTCAGATGAAGATGGTATGCGTGTTGGCGATTTAGAAACTCAATTCGGTGAAATGGATGGTTACTCAGCTGAAGCTCGTGCTGGTGAACTTCTATTAGGTCTAGGCCTTCCAGAGTCACTACACTTTGGTTTAATGAGCGAAGTTGCTCCAGGTCTTAAAGTTCGTGTTTTATTAGCACAAGTTCTGTTCGCTGAACCAGACATCATGCTTCTTGATGAACCAACGAACAACTTGGATATGCATACTATTGCGTGGTTAGAAGACATTCTTCTTGCTCGTAACTGTACAATGATCATCATCTCGCATGACCGTCATTTCTTGAACTCAGTATGTACACACATGGCTGATGTGGATTACGGAAATATTTGCCTATTCCCAGGTAACTACGATGAATACATGACAGCAGCAACACAAGCTCGTGAGCAACTTCAAGCAGACAATGCGAAGAAGAAAGCACAAATTGCTGACTTACAAACGTTCGTAAGCCGTTTCTCTGCAAACGCATCAAAAGCGAAACAAGCGACTTCTCGTCAGAAGCGTTTGGATAAAATTGAACTTACAGAGATTAAAGCATCTAGCCGTCAATCTCCGTTCATTCGTTTTGACCAAGAAAAACCACTTTTCCGTAATGCATTAGAAGTTGAAGGTCTAAAGCAAGGTTATGGCGAAAACATCTTGCTTAACGGCGTTAACCTGATGGTTGAAGTGGGTGAGCGCATTGCGATCATCGGTGAGAATGGTATTGGTAAATCAACATTATTGAACACACTTGCTGGTGCAATGGAACCAATGTCAGGCATGATCAAATGGTCTGAGAACAACAATATTGGTATGTACGCGCAGGATCACGGACATGATTTCGCTGAAGACCTAAATCTATTAGATTGGATGGGGCAGTGGAAACAAGAAGGCGATGACGAGCAAGTTGTTCGTGGTATTCTTGGCCGTATGCTTTTCTCTCAAAGCGATATCAAGAAATCAGTTAAAGTGATTTCTGGTGGTGAGCAAGGTCGTATGTTATTTGGTAAGTTGATTATGCAACAACCAAACATCCTATTAATGGATGAACCAACAAACCACATGGACATGGAATCTATCGAAGCATTGAACTTGGCGCTTGAGAACTACAAAGGCACATTAATGTTTGTATCTCATGACCGTCAGTTTGTATCTTCAATCGCAACACGCATCATCGAAATCACAAAAGATGGCGTTAACGATTTCCACGGTACATACGAAGAACACCTAATCAAACAAGGTTTAAAAGGCTAATTTAGCTAAAAACCTAAACAGATAAAATAAAATGGAAGCTTATTAATAAGCTTCCATTTTTTATGTCTGGACTATTATTAACCAAGCTGGATATGTATGGGGTTGTGTCGTGACTTAAAAAAGAGAGGGGATATCAATTGTGTTTTTGATAACTACCTCTACTCAATGTAAGCTATGGTTCACCTTAAAGAACGGAGATAAGTTATGTCAGCGGATATCGATAATGATAAAACATTCAATCGAATCGATACTATTTTGGCGTATATCCATGAAAATATGGATAGCCCATTATCTGTTGAGATACTTGCAGAAATGAGTTGTTGGTCTCGGTGGCAATTACAACGAGTATTCCTTAGTCATACCGGAATGAATGTGGCTCAATATGTACGAGAGCTACGTTTAAGCATGGCGGCTCTTGAAGTGCTTAATAAAAAGTATCGTATGTTAGATATAGCTTATTTATATGGCTTTACCTCAGAGATAGCCTTTAGCCGTTCTTTTAAGCAATACTTTAAAATGTCGCCGCGAGAGTATCAAAAACAAGGTAAAAAAATAGGTATTCGTAAACCGTTTCTAAAAAGTCAAAGTCTGACAGAGATCCAAGGCTCAGGTTTCTATCAAGTGCGATTAGAATATAAAGAAAGTTTCACGTTAACGGGATTGCCTATCACGCTGCAAGGTTTGTTTTCAGATGCTCCTGATTTCTTAGATAAAGTCCCTCAAGTGTGGGAAGAGCTTGATGGGTATTTAACCCAGGTGTCTTCATTTCCAGAGAGTAAATATGGCGTTATTGATACTCGAAATGATACCGAGTCTCTAATTTACTGGGCAGGTGTTATTGAAGATGAAAGTTTATCATCAGTATTAATGTCATTAAGTGAAAACGTATTGCAAGTTATCATCCCATCTCAAGAATACGCAGTTCTGCCTTATATAGGTCCTTCAAGTGGTTTGGCGAAGTCTGTTGAATGGTTGATTTCAGAATGGTTGCCGCTTTCAGGCCATCAAGGTATTGAAGGGTTCGATCTTGAAATTTACCAATCGAATGAAAACGAAGAAATTATTGATGTTGAGTATTGGTTGCCAATTCGAAATCTGTAGTTTTTGTTATAAATCAATTTATCAGTAAAAAACTGCCTTCATGCCCCAAATTGTTAACTTTTACTAAAAAGAAATCATTATACTTCTGCGCAAGAGAATCATTCTCATTTGCATTCAATTTAAAAGTTGTAAACAGGATTATAATGAACGTATCTACTGAACATCCAAAACTTAACGTCACCCTATTAGCAACGGCAATTGCGGCTTCTTTTTTATTTCCTATCTCAGCAATGGCTAATGACAATAACTCTTCTGATGACATTGAGACGATTTCAATATTTGGTCAGGCTTATCGTAATACCGCAACAAAAACATCGTTAGAGCCAGAGGAAACCCCTCAGGGCATTACTATTCTGGATGGTGAAGCATTGGAACAACGCAGTGTTAAATCTCTTAATGAGGCACTACGTTATGTTCCTGGTGTGACAACCGAGCAGAAAGGTGGTGCAGTGACAATGTACGATACGTTCAATATTCGTGGATTTGATGTAAACCAAAGCTATTACGATGGTTTGGTTTTACAAGGCTTAAATGGGTGGAATTTACAACCTCAGATTGATCCTATTGCGCTTCAACAAATTGAAGTATTTAAAGGGCCAACGTCAGTATTATATGGGTCAATGCCACCGGGTGGTATGGTCAATATGATCGCCAAATCACCACAAAAAGAAAAAAGTACGGATGTAAAATTAGCAACAGGTACTGGTAATCTTGTGGAAGCCTCTATTGATACGACAGGGCAGTTTGGAGACAGTGATTTCTCTTATCGTTTTATTGCCCTTGCTCGTCAAAAAGATGGTCAAGTTGATTACACAAAAGAAGAACGCTACGTTATTGCACCATCAGTTGATTGGCAAGTCAGCGACCGAACGCTGATCAACTTTAATATGTATTATCAGAATGATCCGTCAATGGGTATGAATTCTTCAATGCCATCTTCTGGAATGATTTACGACAATCCAAATGGCAGTACTGATCCATCCACGTTTGTTGGAGATAAAAACTGGAGTACGTTTGAGCGTGAATTCTTTATGGCTGGCTATAAGATCAACCATGAGTTCAATAATAACTGGTCGTTCTTACAAAACTTCCGTTACATGAATGCGTCGTTGTATCAAGAGAATACGTATCATCTTGAAAGTGGGTTTGATTCATCAACGGGTAACCTTGATAGAAATATTTACAGTACAGATGAAAGCTCAACGGGTTATACGATTGATAACCAATTATCTGGTCGTGTGATGGCTGGAGGTATTGAGCATAACTTATTATTTGGTATTGATTACCAGAAATTAGATGGTGACTCACTTTATCAAGAGTTTGGTACGACCAATCAGTTTGGTAATTTTAATATTTTCAATCCAAACAATGACATGATTGATAAAAGTAAGTTAACCAAGTCTTATGAATCGAAAGAAAAAATCAGTGTTGAACAACTAGGATTCTATACTCAAGATCAACTGCGAATTGATCGTTTAGTTCTGATTGCTGGCGGTCGTTTCGATCAATATAAATCGAGTAACACAACAAGCACAACGTCTAAAGATGCTGACCAAAGTCAATTCTCATACCGTGTTGGTGCATTGTATGAGCTTGAAAGTGGTTTCTCACCATTTATTAGCTATGCAACCAGTTTTGAACCAGCAGCCGGTCTTGATGGAAAAGGCAACGCCTATGATCCTGAGCTGGGCGAGCAGATAGAAGCGGGTGTGAAATATGATTCAGCTGATTATACAAAAACAGCGTCAGCGTCTGTGTTTAGAATCGTAAAAAGTGACGCATTAATGTCAGATCCGACAGACCCATGGGGACCTCAATTGCAAATTGGTGAAATCCGTTCTCAAGGTGTTGAGCTGCAAGGCCAGTGGATGATTAATGATAGCTGGGACGTCGCTGCAAACTATACGTATATTGATATGGAAATTACCAAAGACAGCGGTAATGACTTAGAAGGTAAAACCCCAATTTATGTACCAACTCACGCCGCAAGTCTTTGGTCTAACTACTATATCTACGATGGTATTCTAACGGGAACACGCATTAGTGGTGGTTTACGTTATGTCGGTGAAATGGAAATGGATGCGAATAATACAGACAAAGTGCCTGATTATACGGTTGCTGATGTCTCTATTGGTTATGAGTTAGATGGATTAAGTGAATCATTGGCTGGTGCAACGGCACAATTAAGTGCAACTAACCTATTTAATACTGAATATTACAGTTGTTATGACTCGGCTAACTGTTGGTACGGTGCAGAGCAAACGGTAGAATTGAGTGTTAATTATAACTTTTAAGCTTAATTAAGAAAAAAGGGGAAGTACGTATCATTTTACGTGCTTCTTTTCTTGCGTTTTTGCCATGAAAGAAATGAATTAGGCATGACATAAAGAAGTCCATTTACACACATAAATAATGTAGCAGTATGTATCAACTAAACAATATAAAAGTGATCAGGGACGAACGTACGATTCTTGATATTGATGAATTAACAATAGATCCAACCGCCTTAACGGTCATACTTGGCCATAATGGATCAGGTAAATCGACCTTGGTGAACTTGTTGGCGAATCAACTTTCACCAGAAGAAGGTGAAGTGAGATTAAATCAACAACAACTGTCTACGTTAAATTCGAAAAGATTCGCTCAAAAAGTGGCGTTTTTACCTCAAAAGTTGCCAGAAGTCGCAGGGCTTAATGTTGAAGAGCTTGTTCGCTTAGGTCGTTATCCTTGGCGTGGCGTTCTTGGGCGTTTTAATAAAGAAGATGCACAGATTATTGAAGAGTCGATGATCAAAACTGGCGTACAAACTTTTCGGTCAACATTGGCTGATCAACTTTCTGGTGGGGAAAGACAACGAGCGTGGGTGGCGATGTTATTAGCTCAGCAAGCGGATATTTTGATTTTAGATGAGCCAACATCCGCATTGGATATTCATCACCAATATCAACTCATGGGACTATTGAGCGAGTTAAACCAACAAACGAAAAAAGGAATCATTGTTATTCTGCATGATCTTAATTTAACGCTTCGTTATGCGACACAAATCATTGCACTTAAAGGCGGAAAAGTGGCCTTTAAAGGTGAAGCAGGTCACTTGCTTGATGATGCGTTATTGTCTGACTTGTATGGCACACCGATCACCTTAATTGATCATCCTATTCATAATCATAAAGTTGCTATCGTATGTTGAAAAATCGTATTCCTTCGCTTATCACTCTTCTATTTTTGATGGTAAGTCACACTGCATCGGCTCAATTTGTTGTGCAAGACAGTCGTGGTGAACAAGTTCTGGGTTCAATACCTCAGCGAGTTGTGGCCTTAAATTGGGATCTAGCAGAACAAGTTATAGAGCTCGGTGTTACACCTATCGCAATCACAGATACCGCGGGGTACAGTGAGTGGGTAGTACAACCCGCATTATCGAGTGATATTGAAGATGTCGGTACTCGCGCAGAACCAAATTTTGAGAAAATAGCGGCGGTAAAACCGGATGTGATTCTTGTTGCTTCTCCGCAGGCCGATTTAATTCCTCAGTTAGAAAAAATAGCGCCTGTGTTGTATTTTCAAACTTACTCTGCAGATCATGATAATAGCTTGATGGCGATTAATAACTTTGAAGCCATTGCCCTTGTGTTAGGAAAAGAGAAAGTCGCACAAGAAAAGTTAATTGAGATGGATACCGAGATAGCAGAATTAAAGCAGCAGTTATCTGACGCGTATGGTAATGCGTTACCAGCCGTCTCTGTGTTTCGATTCGCAACTATGACTTCGGTCTTTATGTATGGTGATAATTCAACAGCGCAATACGCGTTAAATCAGTTAGGGTTTACCACCGCTTTACCTCAAAAAAGTAACCAATGGGGAGTAACACAACTTCGCTTAACAGATCTTCGTCATATTGATGATGGCATTGCGTTGTATATAGAACCGTTTAATGAAGAGAGTAAATTAAACAAATCAGTTATTTGGAATGCGATGCCTTTCGTACGTGCCCATCGAGTGAATAGTGTTGAATCGGTATGGAGTTATGGTGGCGCAATGTCGATCAAATACACAGCGCAAGCATTGGCAAAAAGCCTACTTGAGGTAGCGCCTAAATCAATCAATGTTAGTGGTAATAATGAGTAGTCAGTTAAAGGGCGTCTCTTTCCGTTATCTATCGGTACTTTGTGTATTGATTGGGTTGGTGGCTGCTACGTTTCAGTTTGATGCTGTATTGAGTTTATCTCAGCAATGGCAAGCAATAAGCCAAGCGAGTGTTGATCTCACTTTACTTGATGACTTTGATAAGATCATCTTTGTTGAGTCACAATTGCCTCGTTTAATCATAGCACTTTTGGTTGGTGGAATGCTTGGGTTAGTCGGTAGCTTAATGCAACAATTGACTCAGAATGCCCTCGTTTCCCCAATGACACTTGGTACGGCATCTGGCGCGTGGCTAGCCTTAGTCATTATGAATGTGTGGTTTGCTGAGTATGTGGCTGATTATGCGTCTATGGCGGCACTCGTTGGGGCATCGCTCACGTTTGGTTTAGTCGTTGCTATTGCTGGTATTCGAAATTTATCAGGCTTACCTATCGTGCTATCTGGCATGGCTGTGAATATTTTTCTGGGTGCTGTCGCCACCGCTATTATTTTATTAAATGAACAATATGCAAAGAACTTGTTTATTTGGGGAGCAGGGGATCTGGCTCAAAATGGATGGGATCAAATTGTATGGTTATTACCTAAACTATCAGCCGCTGTACTTATTTTTATTTTCGCGCCCAGAGTCTTAGCGTTATTGCGTTTGGGTAATGTGGGTGCTGCGGCTCGCGGGCTTAATGTTATTCCTGCTTTCTTTGGATTATTTACCGTTGGTTTATGGTTGGTTGCCTCTTCGATTACTGTGGTTGGCGTGATCAGTTTTATTGGTTTACTTGCACCGAATATTGCGCGTCATTTAGGGGCTAGAACTCCAAGAGATGAATTGTTCTTTAGCTTATTATTAGGCGCTACGTTATTAGTTGGTACTGATTTATTGGCGGTAGTGCTCAGTCATTACACAACAGATATGATCCCAAGTGGAACAGCGGCGGCATTCATTGGCGCACCTGCACTTATTTGGTTTACTCGAAGAAACATGAGCTCGCAAGATCAACTGTCGATCAGTTTACCAAAAGGGAAATCGTATTTACCAACAGGGTTAATTCCATCATTGATTGTGGGTCTTGTGGTGGTCGCGGTTTTAGCTGTTGTGATAACAAAAGATTCAACCCAAACACTTCATCCATGGGTAATGATGATCCCAAGTGAGTTCAGTTGGGAGTTAAAATGGCCAAGGCTACTTACCTCTTTATCTGCAGGGGCTGGATTGGCAGTTGCAGGCGTATTATTGCAACGATTGATTTATAATCCTTTAGCAAGTCCTGATATTTTAGGTATCTCAGCGGGAGCGACATTGAGCTTAATTGGTGGCAGTGTTTTCTTAGGGTTCAATATCTTTGAAGCCGCGCCTCTTGTGGCTTTTTGTGGAAGTTTAGCGGTATTAGTGCTGCTATTGGTGCTAGGGAAGCGCCATCAGTATGCGCCTTCTATGCTCATTCTTACTGGGATAGCATTAACGGCGTTAATCGATGCGTTGGTTCAATTTTCATTAGCAAAAGGGAATGAGGATTCATATTCATTATTGAATTGGCTTGCCGGTTCTACTTATCGAGTGTCTCCCGAGTCTGCTTTTGTTTTGTTCTTTTGCGTCGTTTTATTGGTGGCTTTTTCGCTGTTTACTCATCGTTGGCTAACCCTTATTTCAGCAGGGCGATTGTTTGCACAAGCCAGAGGGCTAAACGTAACTAAGAGTTTTATCGCATTGCTTATTTGTGTTGCATTACTTTGTGGGGCGGTAACTGCTACCATGGGGCCGATTGCATTTATAGGCTTACTTGCTCCCCATATGGCGGTTCTTTTAGGGGCGAAAAAAGCATTTGAACAGATTGTTGTAGCGGCATTAATTGGCGCTTGGTTAATGGTGATTGCTGATTGGTTAGGTCAGCATATTTTATTTCCATCTCAAGTGGCGGCAGGAACGTTAGTGTCAGTGATTGGTGGTATTTACTTTATTGGTTTGCTGATAAAAGGCCAACGCTCTGCACATTAACAATAGACGTTCAATAATGGCTAGCCTTGCATTGATATTGGCTAGATGAATTTAATTAATTAGCGATTTGATTATGATAAAAATGACGAAGAAAGCATGGCTATTGGTCATGATGGCACAACCAATGGCGGTATATGCGAGTGATTTAGGAACGGCTCAAGCCATTCAAAATAAGACCAATACGGCTTCTGCCCAAAGCCAGGCTCGTATTAGTCATAGTGCCGATTCTACTTTATCGTTGCGTGCTGATATTGAGCAACTGGAAGAAGAAGTTAAAAACCTCGATGTTTACCGCAAGCATTTAGAGGCATTAGTAAAGGATCAACACAGTGAATTGAGTAATATTGATCAGCAAATTTCAGACATTGAACAAACTCGTCAAGGGGTCGTGCCTTTGATGTATAAAATGATTGATGGTCTAAAACAAACAGTTAAAAACGACAAACCTATTCGTATTGAACAGCGCAATCTTCGCATTGAAAAGCTAGAGACCATGATGACGGTGGCGAATGTGAGTGATGCTGAGAAGTATCGTCGTATTTTAGAAGCGTATCAAATCGAACTCGATTACGGCATTAAGTTGGGTGTTTACCAAGGTAAAATTACGCTTGATGATGATAAAACCATTGAAGCTAACATTTTGTATTTAGGCCGAATTTCTTTAATTGCACGTAATTTTAATCAAGACAAATATTGGGCTTGGGATCAAAAAGAAAAGGCATGGGTACTATTAGACTCTTCACTTAATTCGGATCTTAATCATGCGTATGCCGTTGCAAATAAAGAGGTAGCCCCAAGCTTACTTACACTGCCTGTATCACTGAATATTACTGAGGAGAAATAAGATGAATTACGTATCCACACTTCTTAGTGTTTGCTTATTAAGCCTTTCTTTTTCAGTTGCAGCTCAAGGTGATTTAGCAAGCAGTGCACAAGCTCAAAATAAAGCACAAAAATCACATGATGTGCAGCGAGAATCGGGGTTTAAGCAAACAGAGCAAACGTATCTACAACAGAAAAAAGAACTTGCAGAACGTAAACGCCAAGTTCAAAAAAAGATTAATGTATTGACGAAAACCTTCAGTGAAAATGAAGGGCTATTAGCAAAACGAGAAGAGAAACTGCGTTTAGATACTGGCAGTTTAGGTGAATTGTTTGGTGTTGTTCGTCAAGCTGCGAAAGAGTTGAAAAGCGAAAATCAAACCAGTGTTACCGGTGCGGATAATCTTCAATACTCACAAGCGGTAAACACCATCGTATCTGCTAAAACGTTGCCAACCTTGCCACAGTTAACTGACTTATGGATGAGCATGGATGAACAAATCCAGGCCAGTGGTGAACTGAAAAAAATTAATACCAATGTGATTGATGGTGAAGGTCAAACCGCTTCTCAAGCGTCGTATCGCTTAGGTTCGATAGGGTTAATTGCCGCTCAAGGCTACTTGAATTGGAATGGCACACGTAAAGACGCCACTTATTATGTTAAGCAACCAGATAATGGCCCAAGCTTGAGTTCACTGTCTGATCTTGCAAGTGGTGATATGGAAACGATGGTTGTCGATCCGTCTCGTGGCTTCATGATAGACCAACTGGCATTAACACCAACCTTGTTTGAAAGACTCCAAGCGGGTGGTGTTGTTGGTAAAATCATTCTTGCGTTATTAACGTTAGGATTGGTGATTGCGATTTTCCGAGGCGTTAAATTAGCGATTATTCAACAGCAAATAAAAACACAGTTGAAGAATCCAGAAGCACCAAGCGACAATCCGTTAGGCCGAGTGTTATCTGTTTACGATGAAGAAAAACACCGCAGTGTTGAGTCATTAGAGTTGCGTTTATTAGAAGCGATTGTTGATGAGCAACAAGGGTTAGAAAAAGGCCTTTCAATGTTGAAATTACTTGCAGCCCTTGCACCAATGCTTGGTTTGCTAGGCACCGTTACTGGCATGATTGAAACATTCCAAGTGATCACTCAGTTTGGGAATGGAGATCCAAAAGTGATGGCAGGAGGGATCTCGATGGCACTGGTCACTACCGTTCTTGGCTTAGTTGCTGCAATGCCGTTGTTGTTTGCTCATAATATTTTAAGCACTCAAGCTGAGAATATACGCAGCATTTTAGAGAAACAAGGCATTGGGTTAGTCGCAATACAGGCAGAAAAGCAACCAAACCCAATAGCGAAAACTACGGTAGGAAGTAACATCTAATGGCAATGTCATGGCTATCTAATTGGCTTGATACGTTACTGCAATTTATGGCACAAGGCGGTCATATCTTGTGGTGGCTGGCAGGGGTTGTGGTTGTATGTTGGTTATTTGTGGTTGAGCGTGTGATATATCTTGGTTTTTATTTTCCAAAGCGCCGCCAACAATGGGTAACACAATGGCATCAACGCAGTGAACATGAATCTTGGTATGCTCATGCGATTCGTGACAGTTGGTTAAATCAAGCGCATATCGAATTAAATCAAAATTTAAACCTAATCAAATGGTTAGTATCAATTTGTCCAATGTTAGGATTGTTAGGTACGGTTACAGGGATGATTTCTGTTTTTGATGTGATGGCGACATTAGGCAGTAGCCAACCGAAACTGATGGCCTCAGGCATCTCACTGGCTACGCTACCAACGATGGCGGGTATGGTTGCCGCTCTTGCTGGGTTATTTGTTCATGCACGTTTAGCAAAGACGTGTCGTTTATGTGAATTGAAGTTAGAAAAATCATTAAGGAGTCCAACATGAGACTCGGAAGACGCGATACCAAAACAGAAGAAGCCCAAATTGACTTAACCTCAATGTTGGATATTGTTTTTATCATGCTGATATTTTTTATTGTGACGAGTTCGTTTGTACGCGAATCAGGGGTTGAAGTGAATCGGCCTCAAGCATCAAATGTGACGAGCCAGAAAGACGCGGGCATCTTTGTTGGCATTAACGCATCAAATGATATTTACATCGATAAACGAATCGTAGATGTAGAGCGTGTGCAAGCGACGTTAGAGCATCTGTTATTAGAGCAACCTGATGCCTCTCTTGTGATCCAAGCGGATGAACATGCGTATAACGGCACCGTAGTTAAAGTGATGGATGCAGCAAAAGGCGCGGGCGTGAAGCAAATTGCATTGGCTGCGGAGCAAAGATAGTGCTTAGGTTATTGATGGCGTTACCTATTGCACTGGCTATTAGTATTGCTTTATTTTCCGTGATGGCATGGATGGTAGACAATGGTAATCAAGGAAAACCGGAAGCCAGTGAAAATTTAAGCTTTACTATGATGATGGTTGAACCTGAAAGTGATCTTCAACGTCGTCAACGTTCTGTTCCTGAGCAGCCTAAACCGCCAGAATTACCACCAGAAACGAAAGTATCTCAATCGCAATCAGAGATGTCTTCGGTGATGCCTATAACGCCAATGTCTTCGGCTGGTTTAGATACGGCGATTAACGGATTAAAAATAAGCGCTCCAACGTCGTTTGGAAGTTTTACGACCAATCAACAGGCAATGCCATTGTATCGCGTAGAACCACGATACCCGAGTAGAGCATTAAAACGAAAAATTGAAGGCTACGTTATTATGTCTTTTTCTATTGATGAAACGGGCGAACCTTTTGATATAGAAGTCAAAGAGGCGGAGCCAAAACGAATATTTAATCGTGATGCGGTTCGGGCACTAAAACAATGGAAGTACCAACCTAAATTGGTAGAAGGAAAAGCCATTGTTCAGCAGAATCAAACCGTTAGATTGGAGTTTAAATTAGCCAAATGATGAAAAAAATTGCGTTAACGGTTCTTTTTATATTGCACACACAGGGTGTGACGGCGGCAGAATTGAGTCGATATACCGCCACAAAAGTACAAAGAGCACAAAACCTTCAGCAAAATGAAAAGTTGGATGAAGCCATCGATATTCTTGCGGATGTTGATACATCGAAAGTCTATGATAAAGCATTCGTGGCTCGAATGTTGGGTGTGTTTTATTGGCAGAATAATCAAAAATCACAAGCGATTAAACAGCTTGATTATGCGGTTTCGAGTGGTCAATTACAGGATAAACAAGCGTGGACAACCCGAAAAATGTTGGCCGATATCCTCTTGATGGAACAAAAGTATAAAGCGGCGCTACCTCATTATTATCAATTGGTTAAAACGGTACCAAAGAATGAAAAAGGGGATGAGTTATGGCTTAGGATCGCTCAGATCCATTATCAGAACTCAGAGTTTGCACCAACCCTTAAAGCGATTGGTCGATATGAATCGTACCGTAAGCCTGATGAATTAACGCCATTGTCGTTAAAGTTTGGTGCGCAAGTTCAACTCAAACAATGGAAGCAAGTTGTTCCTACCTTAGAGCGGTTAATTGTTCTACAACCTGAAAAATTAACGTGGTGGCGTCAGTTAGTTACGGCTCACTTGCAGTTAGGTCAAACCAAGCAAGCATTGAATGTATTGGTGTTAGCGGATATCAACAAATTATCTCTTCCTGAGCAAGACATTAAATTGTTGGCTCAGCTATACGCAAAACAAGGTATTCCAGAGCAAGCCGCACAGACATTAGGACGCTTATCAGCAGCAAATACTGACGTTGATTTATTGGTAGAGCAAGCCGTGCATTGGCAAAATGCGAAAGAGTGGGATAAATCTATTCAATTCTGGAGTAAAGCCGCAAAGATATCATCTCGTTATTACTGGCAAGAATCCCAATTACTTCTACAGCAAAAACAGTATGAAGCCGCATTGAGATCGTTAAATCAAGTGAACGATCCTAAGAAAAAACAAGCGGTGTTATTGGCGAAGGTAAAAGCGTATTACAAACTGAATCGTTTAGAAGAAGGGTTGATTAATGCGAAAAAAGCCAATGATATATCAGCGTCTAATGAAACTAAGGGATGGGTTAACTACTTGTCTAATTTGAGAAAACTAGAGTCTGAATCGTAACGAAATGCTTGGTGATTAGGCATCCATAAAAACTCTAGGAGCAAAGTTCAGGGGGGATATGGATGCCTAATCGGTTATTTATGGTGGTTTATACCGTTGATTTTCTGAATAATCGGTTGGTACTCGTCATATTCGCTTTTAATAATAGTTCACCATTGTGCATTGCTTCTTTTGTTCCAATATCAATCGTTCGCATTCCTGCAAAACGTTGGGGCTCTTTGATTGCCACATCATGTGCAAAAATAACTAACTTTGCGTTCTTCACATCTAATGGGGTGATTCTATTATTAATCCCATCGGCGCCTTGTGTTTCTACTTTGATTTTAAGCCCTAGACGATGCGCTGCTTTTTCTAAGCTTTTTGCGGCTAAGAAAGTATGAGCAACACCCGATGGGCATGCCGTGATAGCTAAAATATCGGCTTCACCTTCATTCTTTATGGATTCAAACACTGTGTTTTTTACGTCAGATTCATCATCTTCGATTGCTGTTTTCTTTAGTAAAATAACAATAACTGCAGTGGTTAATGCGCCCATTAATGTGCCAACGACATAACCAAACTTACCATCAACGACAGGAAGCACTATCCACCCGCCCCAAGGGGCATGGTTGAGTACGTTAAATAAGAAACCAGTGATGTTACCGACAATACCCCCAGCGACAATTGCAGGGATAACACGAGCAGGATCTGCGGCTGCAAATGGAATCGCCCCTTCAGTAATACCGATCATGCCCATAATACCCGCGGCTTTTCCAGCTTCACGTTCTTCTCGTTTGAATTTCTTAGGGGACAGTAATGTGGCTAATGCCATGCCTAATGGTGGGGTACAAATTGCGATACCAACGCCACCCATTAGCCAAGGTTGTGTATTTACCTGAGTTTGAGCAAACAATGTTGCGACTTTGTTGATTGGGCCACCCATATCAAAGGCTGTCATACCACCTAAAATTGCACCTAAAAGTACTTTCCCAGAACCTGCCATGCTTGCTAGCCACTCATTCATAGAGGTCATGGCATTTGCAATCGGTGCACCAATCAACCACATTACAGCGGCGCAGGTAATAAAAGTACCGACAAGAGGATAGATAAAAATGGACCCCAATGAGGTCATGCTGTCAGGTAGCTTTATTTTTTTTAGATTAAGAACGACAAAGCCGGCAAAGAAACCAACGACGATAGCGCCTAAAAAACCGGTGTTGTATTGTTGAACTGCAATCCAAGAACCAATCATACCTGGAGCGAGTCCCGGTTTATCTGCAATTGAGTAAGCAATATAACCGCCAAGAACAGCTGTGAATAACGTTAACCCTGCAATGCCCATTTGAGCAATGTCAGCCAATACACCTTCAGTGGGTACCGCGCCGTGTCCTGAAATCATGACCGAAAGAGAAAGTAAAACACCGCCAGCAACAATAAAGGGGATCATGTGAGACGTACCAAATAACAAGTGTTCTTTTGTACGACCAAGATTTCGTTTAAATTCACTTTTTTCTATTTTTGGTGTTGGGGCAGGAGATGAACTGTATTCTGACTCTAACTGAATATTGTCTGTGAATAAGGCCAATGCCTCTTCTGGTGTCGCGACGGCTTTAAGTTTGTTTGTAAAGCCATCTTCGATTAAACGACTGGATATTTGTGCCAATACTTCGATGTGGTGAGTATCGTCGCCATCTGGTGAAGCAAGCATGAAAAAGATGTCTGATTGTTCACCATCTTCTGCACCATAATCAATGCCATTACGACTAATACCAACGGCAACTGATGGAGTCGAAACCGCAGAACTTTTCGCATGAGGAATCGCGATACCATCTTCAAATCCTGTATTACCAATGTCTTCACGCGCCCAAACATCTAATAAAAATTGTTTTTTATCAGATAGTTTGCCTGCATCATCTAAAATCTGGACCATTTCTTTAAGAATGCCATCTTTAGATGTCGCTTTTAGGTCTAAACAAATGACCTTGGTATTTATCAGAGATGTGATATCCATAACGACTCCATTACCTAACGGTAATATATTAACGTAGTACTAATGTAAGGGGTTAGTCGATTTTAAAGAATAGGATAAAAAAGCCATTTACTGGATTATTGTACCATCAATCGTAAAGTGTGATTTTAATCGTTATTCATTGATATTAATCCGGTTTTTTAATTAACTAATGGTATATTGTTCCTCTATCAAACAGTCTATTTAAGAGCAAACATGAAAATTGTGGCAGTTACAGCGTGTCCTACAGGGATCGCACACACCTATATGGCAGCTGATGTATTAAAAAAGGCCGCGGTGAGATATGGAGTATCAATTAAAGTTGAAACTCAAGGCGCGATGGGAATTGAAAATGCGCTAACACCGGTTGATATTGTACAAGCGGATCTTGTGTTAATCGCTTCAGACATTGATATAGAAAACAGCAGTCGATTCGTTGGTATTAAAACACAGCAGCACAGTATTGAACTGATTTTGACTGATGTTGATAGTGTGTTGAAAAAATACATTTCATGATTGATTCACCTACTATTGATCATCGGATTACCTTTTTTGTTAAAGAGAGCATGCTTGGACCACAAATTAGTGCCCAACTGACTCAATTAGCAAAGAAGTTTAAATGCATTGTTTATATCGATAATATTACACGAGCCCGTTGTGCAGATATTTCTTATTCTTTAGGTTTACTGAAAGTAGGTTTACAGAAAGGGGATTTTTGCCAATTAATTACGGTAGGGATTGATGCGGAACTCGCGAATTTTGTGTTAACCGATTTATTATCTTCTACGTTCAATTTTGTTGCTTCAGACCGGTTGTGTCATTTCTCTGATTCTATCGTAACCCAATACCCACAACTAAAGCCGATCTGTGATGTTGACTTCCATTACGTAAAAGCTCAAACGCAATTATCAAAATTTGAGATGCTAAAAGGAGTGTCTCAATTAATTTGCCCAGAACAAACCGATGAGTTATTACTGGCTTTTATTAAGCGTGAAGAGAAGTCATCAACGACGATTGCTCGTCAAATTGCCTTACCTCATGTCATTACGCCTTTAGTGAAAAAACCAACCATCGCGGTAATTCGATCAGATTACGCAACGGATTGGGCATCTAAAATGGGGGATGTGAATTTAATTGTCGGTTTAGTTCTACCGAGCCCACCAACACGAGAGATGGTGATCACCGCCACTCAATTAACCCGAAGTATGTTATCTGCGGAGTTTTGCCAGCGATTAATCGCAACAAGGCAACCTGTTGGCCTTCAAGCTATGTTGTTGTATGGTATGGGTAGAGTTTTGGAATAATGTTCAATTATTATGTGATGAGAAACGGACTCTAAGATTATCTTTGAGTCCATTTTTTTATTATCTAGTTGTAAGCTCTTGCCACTTTTCCTGAAGAGGTAAGAATATATTGGCCAGTATACGCAGGGATAAATACAGAATGACCTTTCTTCACTATAACCGTTTGCCCTGAAATATGGGTTACCGTCATATCACTGTTGATAGCAAATAACACTTCGGCACTTGTGGTATTTAACGGTAATGCGTTTACCATTTCTAAAACAGAGAAGTTAAAATCGTCTACCGGAATTGGGTAATTTACACCACCAGCAATCACCTCTGGAGTCATCAATAAAGAATCAAATGGGGTGACATTAAATAAAGTACAGGCCATTAGTTCATCTATGTCCATGTATTTTGGAGTTAATCCCGCACGCAATACATTGTCTGAATTAGCCATGATTTCAAGACCGGTCCCTTTAATGTAAGCGTGAGGAGTACAAGCGTGTAAGTACATCGCTTGTCCTGGTTTTAGCGTGATAACATTTAACATTAGAGGTGTAAATAAACCGATGTCATTTGGATATTGAATTTCTAAATCAACAAGCAATGCGAAAAGAGGGGAATCACACTGTACTTTGGCATATGCCATTAATTCATTAATTGCCGTTTCTTTCTTGTCGTCTGATAATGAAAGAATGTTCTTGAAAAATACGTTTAATCCCATTGAATTAGGTTGTTCTTCAAATGCGGAAACAAAATGAGTAATACTTTTTAAGTTCATGCTTTTAAATAATGAAATGGACTCGTTAAAATCTCTAAATCCATTCATTGCTTGATAATCTGTTAAGGCGTAAACAAGCTCTGGTTTGTGGTTATTATCTTTGTAATTACGATTAAACGCAGTCAAAGGGATACCCGCTTGTTCTTCTTTATTATAGCCATCCACGGCTTGTTGTTTATTTGGATGAACTTGGATCGATAATGCTTTTTCTGCCGCTAATACCTTAAAAAGATAAGGTAATTCACCAAACGTTTCTGCTGTTACTGAAGAGAGGAAAGACGCTTTGTCTTGATTAATTAAATCAGATAATAAAATAGATTCGTCATTAAACGTCGCACTAGAGCAGCCATTTGGGTGGGCGCCCATCCACAATTCAGCTTGTGGTTTATGGCTTGGGTTTTCAATACCAAACAGACTTTCAATTGAAGTGCTGCTTCCCCACGCATAATCTTGAATTACATTGTTCATTGGAAAAAAGAAAGGTTGGGTTTGATTGTTCATATAATGCTCACAAATCATCAGAAAGTCCCAATCACAAAATTAATAAGTGATTGGGACAAAAAATTAAGATTAAGAATTAAATTGCCGCTAGAGACAGGGCTTTCGCTTGACGCATCTTTTTAATGGATACGCAAACAAGTGCAGTTACAACTGCGCCGCCAGCCATACAAGCCAGTGCAAGTAATGGTTTATTTATCGCGCCAAGTAGGGCAACAACGGGTCCACCATGAGCAACACTATTTGTGATACCAAATGAGAAAGCCATTACTGCGGCTGTCATCGAGCCAAGGATATTCGCTGGGATTACAGAGATAGGATCTTGAGCTGCAAATGGAATTGCACCTTCAGAAATACCAACTAAACCCATTGCACCAGCTGCTTTGCCTGCTTCAATTTCTGATTCTTCAAAGATATTGAATTTACGACCAATGATGGTAGCTAACGACATGCCAAGTGGTGCGACAGGAATAGCACATGCCATGGCGCCCATGAATTGAGTTTGACCACTTGCAATCATGCCAACAGAGAATAAGAAGGCGACTTTATTGAATGGGCCACCCATATCAAAGCCCGTCATTCCACCCAGTACGATGCCTAATAAAATTACGTTACCAGAGCTCATGCTTGTTAGTAGTGCGGTTAATCCATCCATTAAACTTGCTATTGGTGCACCAATAACAAAAATGAATAAGCCAGAAATGAACAATGAACCGGCAATAGGGGCAATCATGATAGGAACAAGAGGTTGGATAAATTTATGGTAGTTAAAGCTCACGATAAATTTAACGAAGTAACCAACAAGAAGACCGGCAATGATGGCACCAATAAAGCCAGTACCAGCATCTGCACCATAAAAAGAACCGTTGTTTGCAATCCAACCACCAATAAGACCTGGAGTTAGTGCTGGGCGATCTGCAATCGCATAAGCAATGTAACCGGCAAGAACGGGGATCATTAAGGTGAAAGCAACAACACCAACATCTAATACTTTATTCCACAAACTACCGGGAGGAATAGCCATACCACTCTCAGTAGGTTGACCACCAAGCGCTAATGCTAATGCGATTAACAAACCGCCCGTAACCACAAATGGGATCATGTGAGATACGCCGTTCATTAGGTAACGGTATAAATCTGAACGTGCTTGAGAGGTTTTGTCTTTGGCATCTGTTGGTGTATTTACACTGTCAGTATCAAAAGGTGGTTGAGTTAGAGACTGAGTGATCAGTCCTTTTGCGTCTTTGATCGGAGCCTTAACACTGGTTTGAATCAGTTTTTTTCCTGCAAAACGAGTGAGGTCTACTTGTTTATCACAAGCAACAATAATGGCATCGGCTTGTTCTATTTCTTCTGCTGTTGGGCTATTTCTTACCCCAATAGACCCGTTGGTTTCTACTTTTATCTTATATCCTAATTCTGCTGCGCCTTTTTCAAGGGCTTCGCACGCCAAATAGGTATGAGCAATACCGGCAGGGCAGCCTGTGACTCCAATTAAAAATCCATTTTTAGGTTCTATTGCATCAATGGTTTCTGCTTTTTGTAGCAATAATTCAAGCGCTAATTTAGAGGAGGTCGCATTAAGAAATTTTTCGATAAACCCTTCTTCAATCAGTTTTGAAGAGAGTTCAGCAAGAACTTCAATATGATGATCTGCCCCATTTTCAGGAGAGGCGATCATAAAAAATAAGCGAGATGGCTGCCCATCTTCTGCTCCGTATTCAACACCGTCTTGGCTTACACCAATCATTACGGCAGGTTTAATTACAGCTGAACTTTTTGCATGAGGAAGAGCAACGCCTTCTTCAAAGCCTGTATTTCCTAGTTCTTCACGGGCGTAAATATCAGATAAAAACTGGTCGATATCGTTAATTCGACCTTGCTGATGAAGTATCGCAGCCATTTCAGAAAATACATCGTCTTTGGTTTTTGCGTGTAAATTTAAACAAATTAATTGTTCATTGATTAAGTCTGTGATCATGAATCATTCCCCATTTTTTCTATAAATTATTGCAGTGGGAATAGTGTGATTCTGATGAGAAAAAATCGTAAGTGTGCGAGAAATGCATTTACTGGATTATTGTATCATCACTCTTCAAGTGTGATTAAGCTCTGATTTTTATAAATCGAAAACTCTATAATGCACTAGTCAAAAAAGTATTTATTTAATAGATAGTTAGTGGCATTTATTGCTTGTTTCTTGCGGGCGTTTTCATCAGGGAAATTGTATTTTTAGGTCGTTTTAGTGGACTAACGTGACCTTGGTTCAAGTAAGAAGAAACTATGACTTTAGTGTTTAGTACGGTATTAGAAGCGCTTTTATCAGAAAGAGAAAGTTTCAATCAAATTTGGTTTGCAGGAGATAAGATCACGCCTCCACAATGCAGTTACCAAGTGAATTTTCCTCGTTTAGAGTTAGTAATTAATGGCGAGTATTTGAATCAAATAGAAGATTCAGAGGTTGGGATACGTGAAGTTAAAGTCATGGCGGGTGATGCGTTATATATTCCGCCAAACTGTTGGAATAAACCGAATTGGGATGAAGACTGTTCAGTATTAAGTTTGTTATTTGGACGCCGACAAGTTGGGTTTAGCCTAGTGAGTAAACGCAAAGGGGAAAGTGGTTTTTATGATGTGCAAAAATACAGTATTCCGACGCGAACAGGTCATGCTATTGATAATATTTTAGAAGCACTGAACGCGTTAGCTCGTGAACCGAATAAAAAACCAATAGACGAACATTTATTATTGGCATTACTTAGTTATAGCATGACAATGCTTGGTGAACCTTCAGAGACAAAGTCACCGAAAAACCGCAGTGAAGATCTATACCAAGGAATATGTATTTATATTCAAGAGAATTTCCATAAAAGCATAGATAGAAGCAGTATTGCGAATCGCTTTAATATTTCTCCAAACCACTTATCTCGTATGTTTAGGCAGCAGGGGCACATGACGTTAGCTGATTATATTACGTGGGTAAGGATAGAACGTGCCAAATTTATGCTAAAGAAATACACTTTTCGTTTAACTGAAGTGGCGACACGTTGTGGTTTTCAGGACGTGAATTATTTTTATCGTGTGTTTAAAAGCAAAACAACGTATACGCCATCTGATTATAGAGCAATGATAAAGTAGGGCATGAAAATGCCCTAGATAAATAGTTTGTTCTTGATTTTTTCTACAATGTGACAAGAAAGTTGGTAGTTATGTTCTCTCGCAATTTTTTGTGAAAAGAAAAGCTGTGGAAGTTCAATAATGGCAATGGCAATTAATATACAGAATCCGAAATCTTCACCTGAAAAAATCAAAAATAGGCTTAAAATTAACGCTAATAATTCACCAAAGAACCATAAATACTTCTCTAAATATAGATGATGAAAACCACCTAAAAATAAATAATTAAGAGTGGCATAAGTGTCAGGATCTTTTAGTTTTTCACTTTGTTCTTTATAAAATGCTTTTCGTTCATCAGTCGGGAGAGCAGCTACTTGTTTTCTAAGTCGCTCTTCCTTTTCTTCTAAGTCATTTAAATTACCAATAAAACCCATTATGGAACCTCATCATAAATAATTTCAACCAAATCAGGTTGATTACAACGTTTTATTCTTTGTAATCCTAGTTTCCAGCCCTTAAAGGCCCCGTATTTTTGAATGCATTGCTTTGTGTATTCAGAGCAAGTTGGTTCAAAATTACATTCCAGGCTTAATAGTTTTTTTGAACCACCTTTATGTTGATAAGAGCGGATCAATAGGATTGATAATTGTGCGAACATTAACGACCTAATGTAATAATAACGGCTTCACGTTTCCAAAATAGAAGAAATCGCTTTTGTTCTACTATTTGAAATGCTAATTGCCAACCATCTTGTGCCTGTTTATTTAATTCGGCTTCCATTTTCTGAATTGGAACCCCACTAGCACCAAGAAATACAGTGCCACAACCGCCTTCTGTTAAATGAATTACTTTGTATTCTTTAAAGCCTGTCATCGCATTTTACTCTGTTGTTTTTTAAAGAAAAGAATGTATTTTATAATCTATATATTTACAATTTAAAAGAATGAAATAGTGAGTATTTGTGGTGTATCTCTCAATTAATTATTAACCACTTGGTGGCTTAATTTATAAGTAGACTATTTATACGACAGAATCGATTTTAGTTGTGCAGCTCTATTATATTTATCGTCATGTATTTTTTCTCAAATGAGGTGATTTAGGTTAGAGTAATGTTAATAATTAAGGACGATAAGGATGTCTGATGCGCTTTGAAACGGCTAAGTTAACACCACAAGAAAATTATAAGTTGTTAATCGGAGGGATCTTACCTCGGCCAATTGCTTGGGTTTCAAGCATTTCATCGTCAGGAGAGGTGAATTTAGCGCCGTTCTCTTTCTTTACTGTGGCGAGTGCCAACCCCCCAATTCTTTGTTTCAATCCTATGTATAACCAAGATGCGCAAGCTAAAGATACGTTGAGAAACATTCGAGAACAGGGTGAGTTTGTCATTAATACGGTCAGTGCTACACATTTAGAGGTTATGAATAAAACCTGTCATGGTTTAGCCCATGATGTTGATGAATTTGAGTATGCTGGGATTAAAAAGGCACAATCAGATTTTGTTATTCCTCCACGGGTTGCTAATGCGATTGTGAGTTTTGAATGCCGATTAAACCAAATTGTTGATCTTGGTGATGATGTTTTATCAGGGCATTTAATTTTAGGTGATGTTATTGCTGTGCATGTTGCGGATGAAGCGGTTTATGATGGCAAGATTGACAGTGATAAATTAGATGCGATAGCACGAATGTCTGGAGCCGATTACAGCTTAACAAGAGAACGGGTTCAATTATCTCGTTCATGAGTTATGACGCTTGTATTATTGAAACTAAGACGATATAGGCCAGAAGGATTATTGTGAACTGGATATTTTTTACGTTATTGGCTGCGTTCAGTCAATCATGGCGAAATGCGTTTCAAAGTCGTTTAAGCAAAGAGCTAAATGTGACCGGAGTTACATTGTCACGTTTTTTATGGGCAAGTCCATTGGCTTTTATTTATTTGGCTTTGCTTTATTGGCTCGATCCTGTGCCATGGCCGACTTTTACTGAATATTCTTATTTGTTTATTGTTGGTGCCTCTCTTATGCAGATCATCGCGACGGCTTTGATGGTTGTTTTATTTAAACAAAAGAATTTTGCTATTGGTGCTGGGCTTGCTAAAAGTGAAGCTCCTGTAGCGGCTTTTCTTGGGGTTTTATTTTTTGGAACGTCATTATCACTGCTCGGTTGGGCAGGGGTTGTTATTGGTGGGGTTGCCGTCTTTATATTGAGTTGTCCTGATGGTATTAAAAGTATCTCGTTGAAAACTGCAATGATTGGCCTAGGGTGCAGTACGTCTTTCGCGTTAACTTCATTATGGATTAGAGAAGCAAGCCTAACGCTTAACTTACCATTTCCTCACCGAGCCGCTTGGATTTTACTGTTAGTCATTTTATTGCAAACCATCTTACTTGTAGGCTATATGCTTTTTAATGACCGCCAAACGCTCAAGGCCATGTTTGTTAAACCTAGATTGGTTGTGATGACCAGTATCGCAAGTTTTATCGGTTCTTTAGGGTGGTTTAGTGCGATGTCACTTCAAACCGTCCCATTAGTGAAAACCCTCGGACAAGTTGAGGTGTTTTTTACTATGCTAATTTCATTGTTTTGGTTAAAAGAAAAAATCAAACGTAAAGATATTATCGCGTTATTATTAATTGCAATGGCGGCAGTGTTGGTGATGTGGCACTAGCTGTATATCGTAAGATAAGAGATAAG
>NZ_CAWPRC010000160.1:0-34079 GCF_963890165.1 Aliivibrio sp. SR45-2
TCAATTAATGGTTTATATCTTCATGGCGATTAACCCTGATGCACTAGCAGCAAGATCTCTAGCAACTTCCAACATCTTTTCGTCGGGGATCTGGCGAATGATATCACCGGAGCTAACCTCAATAAAAAATCGATCACTTCAAAAGAGCTAGAGAAGCGCTTTAAAGGCGTGATTACGCCAGATTACCTTCTTGAAGGTTACGATTTCTCAGAGCTTGGAGACAACTTAGCCGTTCCATTCAGAGAGCTTTCTGAGCTTAAAGAGAAAGTCGCTTTCTTATTGAATGGTTCTAAAGAAGTGATTAAACACACAGATGTTGCGGCATTAGTACAGCAGCCAAAAGTCGAAGAGAAACCGACATTGTCGATGCTGATTTCTGATGTTGCCGATTTGAACATATGTGATGTGACTGACGCAGACATTTACTTCAAATTACCAGAAAGCTTTAAAAAGCGTGATAAAACATACATTAATATCTTCTTAGAAAACCCTCGTTTAATCCCATGGTTCCCTGCGGTTCTGATTGGTAAAGATTACGACGAAGCCGTGAAAGTATTAGAAGAAGCAAAACCAACTCGTATCGTAACGAATAATACGGGTATAGCATATAAAGCGTTTGAAATGGGGATAGAGTGGATCGCTGGTCCATTACTAAACACAACAAACTCACATGCGCTAATTACGATGAAAGAAGCGTTGAATTGTGCTGGTGCCTTTATCTCAAATGAGATCAATAAAGGTCAAATTAAACACATTCGTCGTCCTGAAAACTTTAAGTTGGTATACAGCATTTATCATCCGATTTTGATGATGACAAGCCGTCAATGTTTCTTCCAACAAACCGTAGGTTGTAACAAACCATCGATTGAAGCAGGTTGTATGTTGAAGTGTGAAAAAGCCACCACGATTACAAACGTGAAAGGCATTTCATTTGCAGTCGATAAGCAAAAAGGCGGCTACCCAAGTATTTACAACCACGAGCAATTCTTAAACATGGATATCGTGACTGATTTATCGGATCTGTTTGATGAGTTCTTCATTGATTTAACGAACATTGGTGGTGGTTCTAAAGAACAAGCCAATAAAGTCGAATTAGTGAAACACTTTGAGAAGTTATTGAATGGCGATACGAGTGTGCAAGAAGAGTTGTTTACAATGGTTCCAATCAACACTAACGATCAATATCAACAAGGTTTGTAAGATTTACGCTTTGTAGATTGAAAGATAAAAATAAAAAGCCGCGAGCCTATCTCGCGGCTTTTTTTTGTCTATAATCAGGTAAAGCAAGTCATAAAAATAAGAGGGATTGGCTATGGCGGTATTACATCTACTTACGATAGACGATGCATCAGCATTGCTGGCGTTTGAATTGGCGAATAAAGAATGGTTTGAATCTTTTATTGAAGCGAGAGATGACGATTTTTTTGATGAAGAAGGTATAAAAGCACACATTGTTTGTTGTCTTTCTGAATACGCGAAAGGGAAAACATACCCAATGCTACTTAAAGATGATCTTGGTGTTATTTGTGGTCGAGCCAATCTTTACAATATTAATAAAGAAAAGGAATCGGCGTCTATTGGGTATCGAATTGGTGAAGATTTTGTTTCAAAAGGACTTGCAACCTACGCGACCAAAATATTGATTGATATTGCTAAAGACACATTGGGGTTATCATCACTGACAGCGACCGCATCGACTGACAATTTTGCATCGCAACAGGTATTAAAGAAAAATGGCTTTAAACAAGTTGGATTTAAGCCTGAATTTACCATTGTGGATGGTGAGATTATAGATTGTTATGAATATCGCTGTGTAATTAAGCAGTTGTCTGTAGCGATATAAAGTGAATATAGAAGTAGGCTGAGGCTTACTATATAATTCCTTTTTTTGAAAGGAGTTCCTATAATGGAAATGATCATAGTCTCTTCTGAAAGACAAAAACGTTTAATCATGATATTTGCTCGTATGAAAGCAAAAATGTCAGATAAAGCACTCTTGAAAAATTTAGATGCATACGACATTAACTCAACGGCTTATGCTGCTTTTAAAAAAGCATCAGATCTTCATATTGAGCGTATTCATTTACCGTTTGGTGATGACAGAACAGGCTCACTAGATGGTGGCGATTTCCTATTCCGTTATCTTTCTAAAGGTTATATTTGCCTTGGTGATTTCGAAGGCCAACCAAAACCAGATTTAGCACCATGGGGTGTTCGTTCAGTTCGCCGTCAACCTAAGATCGGTTTCGGACTGTAATAGATTAAAACTATCAATTACATAATAGTTATAGCGGCATCGTAATCCCCGTGAGCTAATCAGAATTAAATTGCAATGGGAGTATTCTATAAAATTCATACTTATGAGTTTTGTAGAGGGCTTCCATGAATCATTCCAGTGCAAGTATCATTACACTCCCTTTGTTATTCTATCCCTCTCATTACATTCAAATGTGTAACTATCCATATTTTAGAATCCCACCCATGAAACAAATTGTTCAACACTATATAATGTAGTCTAAATAAGTTGTTGATTGTTCTTATGTACCAAAACCCGTAATTATCAGCTCAATGACTTATCCAAATTGCTATAAAAGGAAGTTAAAGTGAAAAACAGATCGTTTTCGTCAATATTTACTCTCAGTGTGTTATCTCTTTCAATGTTGAGTGCCAACAGTTTGGCCAATGTCAGTGCTATTCCTGTGATTGGTGGCGTAGTTAACTCAGCAGAAATACTAAAAAATCAGATAAACGCTTCGGTCATTTATACAACGAAAACGGTGCGTGATGCCGCTATTTTTACCATTGCTGGCATCACATTAGACGCTTACATTTTATCGCTACCATTGGAGAGTGATGTTAAGAAAAGCATCATTGCAAAGCTTTCAAATCCCTCATACGCGATCCCTTTAGGGCGTTTTCTTTATACCTTTGTGAATAAATACGGAGATATGGATAATGAAGATGCTTTTAAAGCCTATTTGAAAACACAATATGATGAAGAAACACTCACCGGATTTAGTCATTCTTTATTTACTTTAAATGAGGCAGACAAAGAAAAGGAACCAGAGTTGGCGGATAGCCATCATCAAGGATTAACTATTGATCGTAAATTCATTGCTAACATGGTGATTGTTTATGATGAATTGGTACAGATTGGTGAGTGGAAGGATCTTGACGTACTGCCTGAGCGTTATACGTACCTGTCTGATACCCCTGAAGATAAAAAGATCATAGATAAAATTCAACCCATCATTATTGCGAGTATGACAAAAGCCGTCACGAGTATGGACGAAGGGGAGATGCGTGCTACGTTAGAGCAAATTATAGAAGATGGTCAGCCAGAGCATAAAGGCTCTGTAAATAATAAAGCGGAAGCATTGACGATTACTCTGATTGATTTTGTTCGTCTTAATGTATTGAAATCGTACCGCCAGTTTATCTATCAAGAACAACGACAAGAAATATTGAATGAGTGGTTACAAGCGCGTTTTAAAGATAATCCAGATACGCTCATCGCTTATTTAGACTCTCGTCAGCAGCGTCGATTGGCGGTTCAAGTCACGGTTGATGGACTGCAACAAGGGCTACTTGAAGGTATTGTTTCTCCGCTGAAAAAGCCATTCATCAAACAGATCTATCAAGATCACCTTAACCATGAACGCTACAAACCTCAGAATGAAATCACCACGCAGCCAGAACATGAGCAACAACTGTCATTCTTAAAAAGACTGACCGAGAAAGAGTATAAAGACCCATCGTACTTGCCATTTTTTACTGAGCTGTATAAAAATTACGATAACAGCATTGTCGATGTGGGCATTTCATCAACACCGACTATCAGTGTTCGCAATTTACCGATAATAAAAACCGGCGCAAAAGTGTCAGGTAAAGGAGGGACTGGGATACCAAATTTTCACTTTGTCGATAGAAAAGAAGATCGTGCCTATTACTTCTTTGGCAACGATGCGTTGCAACTTGACCGCTTGATGGAAGCGAACAAGGTTCAAACCATGTTTGATCGCTTGGATTATTTGGTGACTTTAAACTGTAATGCGCAATATGATTGGAATGCACATACCACCTATGATGGCTTGGTGAACTTAGGGGCAGGTGAGAGCTTACGAGATTTCGGTGAAAAGCGTTGTCTGCGAGAGTTGACGCAACGTGCAAACATAGAGAAAACAGTGTCGACCATGAGAGCCGATCTTATTGAAGACATTCGTGTTTATGACGGTATCTTTGCCTTGGATATTTACAGCAAGTTAACTCAAAAATGGAAGATCCAACAAAACCTAGAATCCCTCTCGAAACTTGAACAAAAAGGGATGCCAGATTACACACTAATTTATAATCCATGGCCGGATCACTTTGCTCATTTCACTGGCCCGTTTAGTGATGAAATATTGATGCCGACCGGGGAATTAAACCGATTAGATTATTGGTTAACGCAATTTACCAACACATATAAAGACGCTGGCGTATACGATAGAACCTTATGGGGAATGGCAGGAGATCACGGTTTATCTCCTGTGTATTATTCTCTTAATCCAGAAAAGCAGGTTTTCGAACCTCTTCAAGTGGAGCTAGGTTATCCGTTAGTGATTAAGAAAATTTCTTCGGATGAAGGAGAGGGTCCTAAAATTACCAATGCGTTGAATTATGAAAGCAATAAAGAAGTCGATGTGGTGGTCGCTTCTACTGCGGGCGGTAATTTTATGATGGATTTATTTAATTCTGCTCAAGGTTGGAAAGTGCAACCAACGTACGTAGAGCTAACAACATGGACGCCAGTGAATGCGCCAAAAGGTAAGTCTATCAACGTGATTAATGAGGTTGCTTCACGTTTAGAAGAATCGTTAGATTATCTCGTTGTTAGAGAAACAAACTGCACGTTAGATGAATGTACAGTTCGAATTATCGGTTTTAAAGACGATGTTAGAGTTGATGAATTAATCACTAAAAAAGGGGACCGATTACTGTATCAGCCTGTTATTGGATCATCCCAGTTACTTGAACTCGATGTTCTTAATCCTTATAAATCGCAGCCAAATAAAGCTGAATTAGCATCATACCAAGAGTTATATCAACGATGTATGGTCTCTGCCGTTAATGACAATGTGAATTCATGGTGTACAGAGCAAGAGTGGAGATACCTGACTGCTTACACGGCGCGACCAGATTCCGTGAATCAATTGGCTAAATTGTATGAAGAAGACAGAGCAGGGACGATAAACTTGTTCCCTAAATTTGGTATTGGTTTTAATACCAAAGTACCGGGCAGACATGCTGGCGAGCACTATTTAGAAAAAGATGCTTTTTTAGGATTCTGGGGAACCCCTGTAGGCCCTAATGTTAGGCCATTAACGAGTGAGCCTAATGGGTCATTGGCGCCAACATTGTATGAATATCTTACTCAAGAAACCGTTATCGAGAATAACAACGGCTGGGGTTATCCTTCTTTACTCGATGATCTCGATATACAACTGAGTAAATAGACAGAAGCTCGATTCCTCGATTAACTAAAGGCTTTATATTGTTCTTCGGCCTCGAAGGTAAGTTTCGCGGCTTCAATGGTCATTAAGTTAATCGGTGTGTCGAGATAAGCGACAGAAAATTGCAATGGATTTGGTGTCCAATCGGCGTCAATTATCTTCAATGTTTTGTTATTGAGGGCATAGGCAATCACCTCTTTAGGTAGCATTGCAATGCCGACACCACTTTCTGCTAAACGAATGCTAGCAGATAATGAGCTAGCGGAATAGAACCGTGTGGGTTGATTGTTATGCTTTGTAAAGTAACGCTCAACCTCTTGGTACGGGGTTGTATTTCGTGCATACGTAATGATTGGCCAGCGAGAAAAGTGAGTGACGGTTTGTAATGATGATCTTGGTATTGTCGGGCTCGCGACCCAATGCAGCGAATAATCACAAATATATTGGCTAATCACATTGGGTTCGACGACTTCCCCTAATAAAATCGCAATATCAATATTACGAGCTAACAGCTCTTTTCTAAGGTTAATGGTCGCATCTACGATGAGCTCAACCTCTAAGTGGGGTAGACTCTGATGGATCAACGAAAGGTAATGAGGCAACCACGTATGAACGATGGTTTCTGATACCCCAACGCGCAATATCCCCGAAATAGCCTCTGAATTATTCGCCAATGCCTGAAATTGATCGGCATTAGTTAACAGTTTTTCAGCAAAGGGAAGTAGCTCTCGTCCTTTTGCGGTTAACGATATCGAACCTGTATCACGAAAAAATAGGGGTACACCCAACGTCTCTTCAAGATTAGCAATGCGTGTTGAGATTGCAGGTTGTGTCGTGCATAAATGCTTTGCAGCCTTTCTAAAGCTGCCTAAATGAGCTATCCACACAAAGGTTTCAAGTTGTTTTAGATTGAGCATTATATGCCTCTCTTTAATTAATTCTGTTACTGGATGATAAAAAATATTTATCAAGAATAGCAGAAAAATACGAATAGACATTATTAAAATAAGCAGTAATGTAACTCCTGATTAACGATAACATTACAATCATCAAAGGGAGAACATGATGGATAAGGATTTATCACTCGATAATCTACGTAAAAAAATCAGAAGTAATGAGTTCACAAAATCGACTTCAGGCTATGCTCCGGGTTATTTACAAGCCAATCTCGTTATTTTACCGGCTCTTTGGGCGACTGATTTCTTACTTTTTTGTCAGAAAAATCCTGTGGCATGCCCATTGATCGACGTCACTCAACCAGGAGAGAGATACCTTCCTTCCATTGGTACTGATATTGATTTGTCGAGGGACGTTCCCGAATATCATGTGTTCTATGAGGGTAATTTTGAAACCTCAGTACCAGATCTTACCGAACTGTGGCAAGACGATTTAGTGACGTTTGTTCTTGGTTGTTCTTTCTCGTTTGAAGAGGCTCTAATCCAATCTGGTTTGTCTATTCGAAATATTGATGATGGCAAAAATGTCTCGATGTATGACACAAACATTGCTTGCCAACCTGCAGGGAAGTTTGACGGAAACTTTGTGGTTTCTATGCGTCCATTTACACCAAAGGATGCAATACGTGCGATTCAAATAACGACTCGATTCCCTAAATCCCATGGCGCACCAGTGCATTTCGGTGATCCTAGCGCGATTGGAATTTCAGACATCGCTAAACCAAATTATGGAGAGGCGGTTCATATCAATTCAGATGAAATTCCAGTGTTTTGGGCATGTGGTGTCACACCGCAAAATGTGATCCGCCAAAGTCGTCCTCCTTTCTGTATTACCCATGCTCCAGGAAAAATGTTGATCACCGACCGCTTAAGTTCTGAGTTTGCCGTGCTCTAGTTATTCAGGGTTGCCATCACTGTGTTGTTACCAAACAACGAGCCAATAATTAAGGAAATGGAATGAAGATTAATTGTGATATGGGTGAAAGTTTTGGATTATGGGCGCTAGGTGAAGATGCCGCCATTATGCCAGCGTTAGACATGGCGAATATTGCGTGTGGTATGCATGCTTCGGATCCAAGCGTAATGATGAAAACCGTTGCGCTAGCAAAAGACAATGGCGTGATGGTTGGTGCTCATCCCGGCTACAACGATCTACAAGGCTTTGGCCGACGCGATATTGCAATGAACGCTACAGATTTAGCCGCGTTATTTATCTATCAATTGGGTGCATTGCAGGGGATATGTCAAAGTAAAAATACAAGATTAAGGTACGTGAAACCTCATGGTGCGTTATACAACGCGATGATGAAAGACGATGCGATTCTTGAAACCTTATTGGGTGCATTACAGCGTTACGATGTCACTTTACCTTTCGTGGTAATGGCGGTGCCTGACCACGCTCGCTATCAAACGTTGGCCGATAAATTTGGCATTACATTATGGTTTGAAGCGTTTGTTGACCGAGCTTATGACGAAGAAGGTCGACTCGTGCCACGCAGTGTACCTAATTCAAGTCATCATACCGATGAAGCGATTCAACACCAAGCCGATCAATTGATTGATCAAGGCTGTGTCACCACACTTTCCGGAAAAACAATCGCGATTCGCGCAGATACCTTATGTATTCATGGTGATGGTCCTTTTGCGGTATCGACAGCGACGTATTTACGTAAAAAGTTGCAGAGAAAGGCGGAGTAATCATGAAAATATCAGCCGTTAATGAGTCCACTGTTTTAGTTGTATTTTCCGATACGGTTAGTCCTGAAACTGCCGATATTATTGCTCAATCCGTTGCTATGATTAATCAAGAATCGGATTTGTTCGTGATTGATATGGTGCCATCGTACACGTCGATTTTAATTACTTATGATTTAACGCGCATAGAGTTACGCTCATTTATGTCTCGTTTACATCACTGTCTTCACCAAGATAACAACAGTGGGCAATTACCGTTGTCTTCTGTTGTGATTGAATTACCTGTGTATTATGGACCAGAAGTGTCCCTTGATGCCGAAGACATCAGTCGTCATACCGGTTTATCGTTTGATGAGGTCGTGTCTATTCATTCCTCTCAAGAGTACCGCGTGTATGCAATTGGTTTTGCTCCGGGCTTTGCTTATTTAGGCAATACTGACTCTCGCATTCATATTCCTCGTAAAAGTACGCCACGGTTGAGTGTACCTGCAGGCAGCTTGGCCATCGCTGAACAACAAACGGCGATTTACCCAAAATCTTCACCGGGAGGATGGCAGGTGATTGGGCGCACCCCCGTTAATTTGATTGATTTTAATCGAGACAACCTTACGGTGTTTGAGATGGGGGCAAAAGTGACTTTCAAACCAATTTCACGTGAAGAATATTTAACGATGGGAGGGGAGCATCCAGAGGCATTGTTAGTGAAAGAGGGAAGCAAAGTATGACACTACGAATTCACAGCACAGGGCCATTGGCGCTACTTCAAGACAAAGGTCGATATGGTCATCAATCGGTAGGGGTGACTCCCGGCGGACCAATGGATGAGCATGCGTTTGATTGGGCTAATAAATTAGTAGATAACGATTTAAATGCGACTCAAATTGAAATCACGTTAGGCCAATTTAGCTGTACGTTTTATGCGGCCACCACAATCGCACTGACCGGTGCGGATATGGGAGCGAAGCTCAATGGTGATGCGATCAGCCCTTGGCAAAGTTACGCGATAAATTCAGGTGATAAACTTGAAATGAGCATCGCAAAGTCGGGGCTACGTGCTTATTTAGCGGTGAGTGGTGGGTTTAAAGTTGAAACGATTTTAGGCAGTTCCGCCACGGTAAGTCGTGATGGATTAGGTGGCTATGATGGTAAAGGCAGTGCATTAACCCCAAATCGTTTAATTCGTTATTCGGTTGATGTTTCGCAATTATCTACGTCTTTTTCTGAGCCGAGATTGCGTAAGCAAGTGCCGAGTCGATTTATTCCGACGTACGATCGCCATATTAATATTGGAGTGATCCCGAGCTATCAATATAACGATTTTTCGATTGCCGATCGTCAGCGATTTTTTTCGTCAATTTATACCGTTTCGACCAACATTGATCGTATGGGGTATCGCTTATCAGGAGAGCCTATTCATTGTGAGCGTAATAATTTAATTTCTGAAGGCATAGCACTTGGGTCAATCCAAATCCCGAGTGATGGCCAACCTATTGTGCTAATGCGTGATCGCCAAACCATCGGGGGATACCCAAAAATAGGGTGCGTAGTGCATGCGGATATTAATCGCTTAGCGCAATGCTTACCGGGTTCAACTGTTCAGTTTTATGAGAAAGAACTCTACAGCGCAGAAGCTGAATTGATGATACAACGTCAATTCTTTACGTCTTATTGCTCTTAAATGAAGTTGCTATTGCATAGATAGCGAAGATGAAAATATTACTACAATAATCTCGATTAACGAGAAAGACGCTGCAACAATAAGAGTGCAGCACTGTGACCACAAAAGGAAATCGTATGTCATCAGAAAAAATAGAACCTCAACCGTCCAGTGTGACGCAAAATGAAGGACCAACAACGCGTTCTGGCTTTAGCTGGTCATTGATCATGGGTGCCGCCTTTTTAATGGCAACCTCAGCGGTCGGGCCGGGTTTTTTAACTCAAACAACCGTCTTTACTCAAACGTTAGGCGCAAGCTTTGCGTTTGTTATCCTTATTTCCATCATCTTAGATATAGGCGCACAGCTTAATATCTGGCGAATCATCGTTGTTTCTAAAAAACGAGCGCAAGACATTGCGAACGATATTTTACCCGGCCTCGGTTATGCGATTGCGGGGATGGTTGCCATTGGTGGTTTGGCTTTTAACATCGGTAATATCGGTGGTGCAGGGATGGGGATGAACGTTTTATTTCCAGACATCACGCCCATCGTCGGATCTGCCATTAGTGCAGTGATTGCCGTTGGGATATTCATGTTAAAAGATGCCGCTAAAGTGATGGACCGTTTTACCATCGTAATGGGGGCTGCGTTAATCGTCATGACATTGTACGTGTTATTTTCAACCTCACCACCAGTGGGGGAAGCGTTATATCGTGCAGTATGGCCTGAAAAACTCAATGTACTTGCGATCATTACGTTAGTGGGTGGCACGGTGGGTGGCTACATTACCTTTGCGGGTGCTCACCGTTTAATTGATGCGGGTGTTACGGGTCAAGAAGCATTACCACAAGTAAACCGAGGCTCAATTTCAGCCATCAGTTTAGCGTCTGTGGTTCGTATTATTTTATTTTTAGCGGCGTTAGGCGTTATTAGTACCGGGGTTACGTTGGACCCAACAAATCCACCTGCTTCTATGTTTCAACATGCTGCAGGTAATGTGGGTTATAAGATTTTTGGTTTAGTGCTTTGGGCGGCGGCGATCACATCTGTTATTGGAGCCGCTTATACATCGGTCTCATTCTTGAAGACATTGCACCCTGTTATTGAATTGCATTCTCGTCGATTCATTATCGGTTTTATCATTGTATCTACGTTTATCTTTTGCTTTATTGGTAAGCCTGTCATGTTATTGATTGTTGCGGGTGCGTTGAATGGTTTTATCTTACCTGTAACGCTAAGTATCATGCTCATTGCTGCAACAAAATCGTCGATTGTTGGTGACTATAAACACCCTGTTTGGATGTCAGTCTTCGGTTGGTTAATCACTGGCATGATGGCTCTTATGAGTATATATACCTTGTATGTGATGATATTTTAATCAATCAGACTAATTATTCTAAGAATAGCGTGATATTTTAGAATTATAATGCAGATAAATACTTTTCATCTGCTTAATTTTCAATATACTCAATAGTTGGCCCCAATACGTTTACCGACGTGTTGGGGTCTACTTAGTTTTAACATACTGTAAAATTTACAAGTATCCGTCCTTCATGATGTAGGGCTGAGATAAAGCAAATAAGGATATATGATGATTGATTTTTGGCCTTTAATCGGGGTAGTAATTATTACTCTTGGGCTGGCTTTACGTTTAAATACGTTATTGGTTATTTTAACCGCAGGGATCGTGACTGGTTTAGTTGCTGATATTGACTTTATAGAGATTTTATCCATTTTAGGTGCTTCATTTACTCAAAATCGCTATATGTCTTTATTCATACTTGTACTCCCTATGATTGGTGTACTAGAACGCTTTGGTTTAAGAGAGCGAGCAGAAACGCTGATTGGCTCAATCAAGCAAGCGTCTGCTGGTCGAGTTATGTTTACGTACCTATTACTGCGTAAAGTAACGAATGCGTTAGGTTTGAATTTAGGTGGACACCCATCGATGATCCGTCCTTTAGTGGCGCCAATGGCAGAAGCCGCTGCAGAGAAGAACAGAAAACCGCTAACGCATAAAGAAAGACAACACCTTCGTGCGCTTGCCGCAATGAGTGAAAACTTTGCTAACTTTTTCAGTCAATTAATCTTTATTGGTGCGGGTGGTTTACTGCTTATTAAAGGCGTACTTGAAGAGCACGGTTACAGTGTTGCGTTAAATGACATGTTTATGTGGGCGATTCCTACGGCATTAGCCTCGTGCGTTGTGTTCTATGTTCGAGCATGGATAGAAGATTCACGTTTAGCGAAAGCTGGCAAAGAAGAGTAGGGATTAATCATGTTAGAGTATATTTATCAAGCGACAGGCTTACTTCTGATTGCGTTTTCATTTCAAAGTTTTACCGATAAAAAGAACCCAAAGGCCATTGGCACAGGACTTTTTTGGTTAGCTTATGGTCTTTCTTTTTGTTTAGGTGCGGTATTACCTGATTGGGTTGTCGGTGCATTAGTCTTAGTGATGACCTTACTCGCTTCGGCGGGATTAATGGGCATTGGTTCTTACAACTCAAGTGATAATGAGTTCAGAGAAACGAGCGCGAAGTCATTACAAAACATGTTGTTTCTTCCGGCCTTAATTGTACCAGTGGGTACGATTTTATGGAGTCAGGTAACCGGAACAAGTGCATTGATTGGCTTAGGATTAAGCTCATTATTGTCACTTCTTGTCGCGAACTGGCTAACAAAATGTAAACCGGTACAAAGTATTCATGAAGGTCGTCGCCTGATTGATACGATTGGTTGGGCGGCTATTTTATCTCAATTTCTAGCCGCATTAGGTTATCTATTTGGTCAGGCAGGGGTCGGTGATACCGTTTCTCAAATAGTAAAAGAAATTGTCCCTCACGGCAGCGTATTAGCTTATGTCATTGCGTATACGTTTGGTATGGCTCTTTTCACTATTGTTATGGGTAATGCGTTTGCGGCTTTTGCTGTCATTACCGCAGGTATTGGTATTCCATTGCTGATTGTTGAAATGGGCGGTGATCCAATTGTGGTTGGTGTATTAGGCATGATCTCAGGCTATTGTGGCACCTTAATGACACCAATGGCGGCTAACTTTAACGTTGTACCTGCGGCATTATTGGAATTAGATAATAAAAACCAAGTGATCATTACCCAGTTCATTCCCGGTTTTATCATGCTACTTATTAACACCACCTTTATGTACTTTTTTGCCTTTTAGGGATTAACGATGAAAAAGATTCTAATTACAGGTTTCGAACCTTTTGGTAATGACAAAATTAATCCAGCGCTAGAAGCGGTAAGATTAATTGCAGGCCGTAAATTGAACGGTGGCGAGATCAGCATTTGTCAAGTGCCCGTTGTGCGTTATAAATCGATCGACGTGGTTAAACAAGCCATTGAAGATCAACAACCGTATGCGGTGATCACAGTAGGTCAAGCTTCGGGTCGAACGGCTATAACGCCAGAGCGAATTGCAATTAATGTGGATGATTTTCGCATCCCAGATAATGATGGCATTCAAGTGATTGATGAACCCGTAGTCGAAGGAGGCCCTGACGCTTACTTTACTACTCTGCCAGTAAAAGCGATGGTAAGTGCGATGCAAAGTGAGGGGATCCCTGCAATGGTATCGAATACTGCTGGGACATTTGTATGTAATCATTTGTTTTACGGGATCCAACATTACCTAAAAGACACCAATATTCGTCATGGTTTTGTACATATTCCACTATTGCCAGAGCAATCTGTTGATGGTTCTCAACCAACAATGAAGTTAGAGCAAATAGCAGAAGGCTTAGCCATTGCTGCTCAAGCGATTATTGATAATGACAAAGACATCCAGCAAGGTGCAGGAACGATTTGTTAATGTAATAACCACCGAATAATATTCGTATATAAGCCTAACAATCATCATTATTGTTAGGCTTTTTTATTTGCCTGTGTGGAGGATAAATAGATTAATTTTTGTTATTAAACGTGTTGTTTGTGTGTGGTGCAGTTTTGATAACAAATTTATTACTACTTAGGTGGTGGTTTGTGAAAAAGAACACATTTTTAAATGGTAAGACTGTTAGTATGATTCAGAATGTAAGCATTTGTTTCATTTATGAGTCTTGCAATTATGATAACAGTGTTGGTTCCACTGTTTACTCTTAATTGCCTCCATCTTATTTCAAATCACAACCATTAGAAGTAGAAAGATTATGCATCTAACTTTAAAAATGAAACTTGTTTTAACAAGTGTGGCACTTATCGTATTAACGATTATATCGCTAGGTACTTTTTCATACCAAACAATGAAAACACAAGCATGGGATGCAATTCGAAGTGAGAGCGGAAATACCGCAAAAGCGTACAGTTTAGGCATTGGAGATTGGTTCAAAGGTCGTCAAGATGCAATAACCGCCATGAAAGAAGCAATTGAACGCAACCCTAATCTAGATATGGTCGCTCACTTAAAGCAAACTTTTACCTCTGGTGGTTTTGGGTTGAGTTACTACGGTGACGCCGAGGGCGTAATGCAACGTCAAGATCCATCATTGAATAAAGCGGGCTACGATCCTCGTACACGTGGGTGGTATAAAGAAACCATCGCCGCCAATAAGGGGATTACAACAAAGCCGTATGTAAGTCATACCATGCAAGCGTTAGTGGTGACGTTAACAGAACCCGTTCGTGAGAATGGGAGAATCGTAGGTGTTACGGCCTCAAACTTAGCATTGGGTGCATTAATTGATGATGTGCTTGATATTTCGGTTCCGGGCGATGGTTACGCAATGCTTCTTGATGTGAGCAATCGAATTGTGGTTGCACACCCAAATGAAAAAATGGCGTTAAAACCAATTTCAGAACTGGGGCAAGGGTTTGATGCCAATAATCTGAATAGCGAAATTTCATCGGATGGTTTCTTCTTTACTGAACAACAAGGTAAAGAGAAAGCCGTAATGGTGACAGCCGTGCCTAATACTAATTGGGCGATAGCCCTAGTCATGGATCAAGAAACATTAGAAGCCCCATTACATGCTATGCTAGTTAAATTATTGCTTATTGGTGGTTTAATTCTATTGTTTGTTTCATTGTTTACGGGATGGTTAGTGACGCGTCAATTACGTGAACTAGGTACAGTATCAGAAGCATTAGCAGACATCGCCAATGGTGAAGGGGATTTAACGGTTCGCATCAATGTGAAATCGGATGATGAAGTGGGTAAACTGGCTGAGAATTTTAACCAATTTGTGTCTCGTTTACATACCATGGCATCGAATTTACGAGAGATCACATTAGACCTGAATCGTTCGGCAGCCGACTCAGCCGATTCTGCGATCAAAAGAAGTGAAAATATTCGCCAACAGCAAGATGAAATCACGATGGTTGCCACTGCAGTGACAGAAATGGCGAGTGCAACACAAGAAATTGCAGGTAATGCAGAGAATACCGCAAAATCAGCATCGCAAGCGGTAGAGCTTACGCAAGAAGGTCATCAACAAGTGAACCAAAGCCAATCTTCAATTGGTAACTTAGCGAGTGAAGTGAATAGTGCAGTAAGTATTATTGAAGATCTCAACGGTCACGCTCAAAAAATCAGTTCAATTTTAGCGACAATCCGTTCTATCGCAGAACAAACTAACTTACTGGCGTTGAATGCTGCCATTGAAGCGGCGCGAGCAGGTGACCAAGGCCGAGGCTTTGCCGTGGTTGCTGATGAGGTGCGTGTATTGTCACAACGAACACATACGTCAACCGAAGAAATTCAATCAATGATTGAGACATTGCAATCGACCACACAAGAAGCGGTGTCTGTTATGTCCGATAGCCATCATCTTGCAGAAACCAGTGTGAAAGACGTTGATGAAGCCGGTGTGAGTATTGATAAGATCGCTTCTCAAATTAATGTTATTAGTGACATGGCAACGCAAATAGCGTCAGCAGCCGAAGAACAATCAAGTGTAACGGCTGAGATCAGTCGTAACACGGAAGGTGTACAAGAAGTTGCTAACCAAATGGCGAGTGAAGCGGCAACCGCAGCTAAGCAAGCTGAGGCGCTAAAATCGTTAGCAGATTCATTGGAAGAAGAAATAAAACGCTATAAATTATAATGCCTAAATATTGACATAAACCGCCTTTATTGGCGGTTTTTTACTTTTATGGAGTTGTGATGCATGTCACAAAAATTAAAGTGTCGATATTTTTCAAAATATTCAAAAAACTTCGTCGTTTCCTATTCCCAAAAGCCAAACTCTGTGTAAAATACGCCTCCTTATCGGCTAACATGCTATACGTAATCTATCCCAGTATATTGATAAGTAAACTCAATATGCGACTTAGGACATAAATGAAAAACTACTGGCTTTCTCTTTTGGTTTGCTTATCTACTGTTTCTTGTACCCCTATTTTTTCTGGCTCAAACACTTCCCTAAGACCTGGGACAACTGTTTGTGATCAATGCAGTAGTACAAACACCTCTGCCAGTTCAAAACCGACAAGCGAACAGCTTGCAAACCTAGCGTCTCAAGTACACAGTAAATGGGGTGACAAAGAGTTTTTAGAAGCCGGTAAACACCGTTATGTTAAGTATCTTGATGGTTACCGCACTCGCGCGCACATCGATTTTGATAAAGGTAAGATTTACGTTTCAACTGTCTCACAATATGAGCCAAAAGAGACACTCAAAAAAGCGATTGTTAGCACCATTCTTATGCCTGCCGATCCGTCACACGTTGATTTATTCAGTGATAAGTCGATTCCATTGCGTGGGCGTCCATTTTTGCTTGGTCAAATTAAAGACCAAGACAATAAAAATATTGAGTGGCCATGGCGTGCGGATCGTTATGCAACCTATTTAATTGATAATCATTTAAAATCAAAACCGATTAAAAGAGGGAACGCGTATTACGTTGAGATCTCAATGGTCAAAGACCACCTTGAGCAACGCGAGTTTCAATACGCTGATTTGATTAAGAAAGCGTCAAAAGAATACGATATTTCCATTGATTTGATTTACGCCATTATTAAAACAGAAAGCAGCTTCAATCCTTATGCTGTCAGTCACGCAGGTGCATATGGGTTAATGCAAGTGATCCCAAAAACGGCTGGGGCAGATGTCTTTAGTTTAGTGAAAAAGAAATCAGGTATTCCAACCAAAGAATACTTGTTTAACCCAGCCAATAATATTGATACTGGAACCGCATACTTTTATATATTGAAGAACCGTTACTTACGAGATATTAGTCATGCAACAAATAAGCATTACAGCATGATCTCGGCATACAATGGTGGCTCAGGTGGTGTGTTTTCAACGTTTGATCCAAATCGCACGAAAGCGATCAGCGAAATAAACCGTTTACAGCCAAATCAATTGTATTGGGCGTTAACGAATAAACACCCTAAAGCTGAAGCACGTCGATATTTAGAAAAAGTATTGGCATTTCAAAAAGAATTTAATGAGAAAGCATAGCGCTCAATCTTCGTTACTATTGATAATTAATTGGTGTGTATAAATTGAAACATTTATTCGTCGTTCTCATGTGTTTTTATTCTTCTATGTCATTAGCGGTTGAGCTGACAGAGAAAGAACGCCAATGGCTTAAAAACAATCAAGAGTTCACGTTCTTTAACGATGATTATGACTCAAGACTGTTTTTTATCGAAAATAATGTTCAAAAAGGACTTTATTTCGATTTGATTCAGGACATCAATAAAAAACTGAATACGAACTTTAAAATACAAGTCGAGAAGATTGACGATCTAATTAAAAAATTTAATAACGTTGAAACGGGGGCTTATTTCGATTTTGCGAAAACAAAAGACAGAAGTGAACATTATAATTTCGTCCCCACATTATATCGTGTAAACATCAAGGTTTATTATAAAGATGCAGCTAAGATCCCCGATCTTGTTAGTTTAAATAACAAAAAGGTGGGGTTAATTGAAGAGTGGTATTCAACCACCAATTTTGTCCATCAGTATGTCGATGATATTAATTATATTCCGGTTCGATTTTCCAGTTTGAATGAGGCGGTTGCCGCACTTAATGCCGGGGAAATTGATGCCTTTATAGCGGATACGCAAGTCAGTGGACATAAATCATTTTTAACGCATAAACTACCAAGGTTAGATCACTTATATACGTCATTTGCAACGACAAAAGATCATCCTGAAATACACAATATACTCATTAAATATTTCAATAATTTAAGCGCGCTAGAAGTACAAGCATTAGTAAAAAAAGCACGTGAAGATTATTTTATTTATGCGTTTAGGAATAATAAAAGCTTGCAAGGTATTAATGCGACGGTGGGTTATGGTTTTGATGAATTCCCTGCCAGTTACGTTGTTGGTGATCAGTATCAAGGTATTGCTCCTGTGCTTTTTGACAGCATAAAAACCATCTTCAAAGATACCGTGACGTTTTCTGATCCTAAGGCGGGGGTATGTCTCGAATACGATGTGTTGTTATCGACGTTTGTGAATGAGTGCATTACGGATAATTATTACCTGACGAAGTCTTACTATAGTTTTGAGTTGTCAGTATTTAACAAGTTAGAAGGCAGTTTTATTTCAACGATTTCTGATGTGAATTATTCACGATTAGGGATACTGAAAAACGCGCATTATTATGAATACGTCAAAAATAATACGTCGAATGTCACCATGGTATTTTTCGACACATTTGAAGAGATTATTGAAGCAATTGATGATGGAAGAATAGATTACGCCTTTGGCGATCAGCGTTTATTATTAAACCACACCATTAATGATGATATGTATGATCTAAAAACAGCGGGCACATTACCTGAAACCATTTCAGTGTATATCGCGGTAAAAAAAGAGAAAAAAGCGTTATACGATGCCATCAATCTTATCTCAATCAGTTCGGATAATGATCGATTGATTAAGAACGTTTACATTAATGAAAACAAGAAATATAAACACAATGACTTCTGGTTATTAGTGGGGATCCTAATCGTCAGTTTGTTGATGATAGTGGTGCTAATTACTCGTATCTTTATGGCGAAAAGAGCAGAACTCAAGCTACTTACCATGAATGAATCGTTGATCGGTTCATTAGAAATGGCGTCGCTATACAGTGATGAAGAAACGAGTGAACATAACAAACGTATTAATATATATTCTGGACATTTATCAAATTTATTAGGAATGCCAAAGCCATTTGTTAAAGATATTCAGATGATTGCGTCACTGCACGACATTGGGAAAATCGGTATTCCTCATTACATTTTGAAAAAGCCGGGGAAACTTGATCCTGCTGAATTTGATGTGATGAAACAACATGTCAATATTGGTTATGACATTATCAAAAATACAGAGTTGAGCGAACTGACTAAAAATATAGTGCTTTACCATCATGAAAAATGGAACGGAAAAGGGTACTTAAATTTAGTGGGTGAGGCGATACCGATTGAAGCCAGAATTGTAAGTATTGTGGATGTGTATGATGCACTGAGACAAAAGCGGGTTTACAAAGAAGGGTTTAGTCATGAAGTCTCTATTCAGATCATTGAAGATGAACTCGGTGTCTCTTTTGATCCGACCATCGCGGCGTTATTCTTAAAACATCATGAAGATTTCAGATCTATTTTTGAAAATAACCAAACACACGTACCAAGAATACATCTCAAATAGAGTGTAAGTGATTAGTTTTTAGGGGCGAGCAAGAGATTCTTACTCGCCCCAGCATTTTCTAGAATCTGGTTCTCAAATTCTAATCGTTAACAACCGCTTCACCCTTGACATCAAAGTTAATTTTTTCATGTCCAGCAAACACTTGGAAACGCTTACCTTTTGCGCGAGCGATAATCGTAATGCCAAATTTCTGCGCTAAATCTAAGCCCATTTGTGTCACACCTGAACGAGAAAGTAAAACTGGGATCCCCATTTGAGCGACTTTAATCACCATTTCAGACGTTAAACGACCCGTGGTGTAAAACAGTTTATTGTCACCCGTACCACGATTTAACCATAACTCACCCGCAAGGGTATCAACCGCATTATGACGACCTACATCTTCCACAAAAGACGAGACTTGGTTATTTTCACAAATGGCACAGCCATGCACAGCACCAGCGGCTTTGTATGTGTCATTGTGATAAGTTAGGGCTTCTAGAGACGCGTAAATATCCGATTGATTGATGGTTACTTGAGGCACTTGGTAATTCTCAAGTTGCTTCATAACGTTGCCATACATGGTGCCTTGACCACATCCAGAGGTAACCGTTTTTTTCTTCAAGTTTTCTTTTACGTGCTCTGTGGTTTCTTTGGTATTTACCGCGGCTGTTTTGGTTTCCCAGTCGATCAATACGGATTCTAAAAGCGACACATCAGAGATGAAATGTTGGTTTTTTAAATACCCTAATACCAATTCGGCAGGGCGAGCGCCTAACGTCATTAATGTCACAACTTCTTGCCAGTTCAGCATTAGGGTTAATGGCTGTTCGCACGCCACTTCTTTGCTAAGCTTCTCACCGTATTCATCATAAACATCCACAGTAAGAGTTTGTTTAGGTACAGCGCCAGTAGTTATTATTTTTGGTGATTGGCTCAAAGTAGGCTCCAATTAAATGAATTTAAGGTAATTTACGATATACACGCAAATTTTATACCATAGAGATAAATCAAAAAGAAAGCGCTGTTGGTATAAGGATTGCTTTATATCATGTATAGCGATAAAAAAGCCTCATAAAAAGAAGGGTAACTTGTGGAACTAAAGACAGAAAGCGTTTGGCCACTGCAATTTGAAGTGATTGAAGAAATAAAGCAAGTAGGCCGTTGGAGTGCCCCTTCTTGGCATATTGGTGATGTACACCTGTATGAAAAAGTGGCCGTCGCAACACAAAGTAACGGGATGTTATTTGAGCGTGAGCTAGAGATTTTTTTAGATGAAAGAACCGATTATCGTTTCAATCTAAGTTCTCAAAGTCCTAAGTTATTCTTCGCGTTTGAAAATGACAACGACGTACTTACGCCAGTAATGATCACTGCGTCACAAAGCATGATAGGGCAATATATGGATGGCGATTATGTTGTGTTGTCTATCGATATGCCATTACCGATGCAAGCGTGGCTAGAAGCGTTCATTGGCAAGCATGGTGAACTTATCGAAATTCGTAGAAAAAAACGTAAAGGTGCGGGGCGCGCAAGTGAGCAACTTCCTAAGTAGATGGTCATTAAGAAAGAGAAAAGTTCAACAAGGTGAAGAGGTTAGCGATGAGGAATCGGCTGAGATTATTGCCGATACAAATCTTGTTGAGAATGATGATGCGGTTGAGAACCGAGCAGAAAATGCGTCGTCTGAGTCTTTAATAGAAACGGCGGGTAGCGCAGAAGAGCAAGTCTCTCTACCGACAAAAGACGATCTTGTTAGTATTAATGGCACAAGTAATGTTAGCCAATTTATGGCAACGGGTGTGGATAAAGATTTGAAAAAAGCCGCGTTGCGTAAGATGTTTTTGAATCCAGAATTTGCGATGGAAGATGAGCCAAATTATTCAACACCAGCCAAATTAAACTCTGATGTTGCAGCAACATTACGAGGATGGATGGTCGAACCGGTTGAAGAGGAAGAAGAGGACATTGAGCCAGAGAACAGTGCCGAAACAGAGCAAGATAATGATCTTGAATCGAACGCCACTAACGAGAATGATAATGAATATCAATGCGTTATAGGCGATAAAGAGCAAGACAGTGAGACAAAAAAGACCACTTAATTAATCGGGACATTTTGAACCAAAGTGAGACAAAATGTCCCGGCACACTTTTCATCTTTTCTAAATACCTTCAAAAATACCTCTATTTCAGTTATTTATTAAATTATTAATTACCCATTAAGTTGGTACGGTTATTGCGATGTAACACCTAATGAATCCAGTCATAGAACTGAGTAGGCCCAACGGGCTCAAGAATAGGTGAAGCAATGTTAACTCAATTTTTAGCACAATCTGAAACAACAAATGCCAAAGCTCGTCAGTTTGCTATTGCGCAAACTGTGGAACTGAACAACTTGATCCCACCGACAGTAAGTTACGAAAGTCGTGGCAATCTTGTCATCATTGGTCCAACTCGAATTATTGTTGATGTGGCTGAGCAATTCACAGACTTAAACAGCATTACGTTGGTGTCTACAGAATCAGAAATACAAGCGCATGAGTCAGATCGCACGGTGTATTTTGCAAAAGACTTATCAGTAAAAGGCTTTTTAGGCGCGTTTGATATTGAATGTGTCGTGAATGGCGAAAAAGTAAATCTAGCGAAAGTCACCACCGGCGCAATGGCTTTTGACTTGGTGTTAGACATGAAGCTAGACAGCGTTATGTCTGAGCAAGTGCCGGTTCCTGGCTATTATCCAGTAGGGCGCGGCTACCCAACATTGGCACAAGTGCTAGACGAACTGCCTGGCTTAGTGGGTACGTTTGATAAACCAAAATATTTCCGTTTAAACCCTGATTTATGTGCCCACAGTTCTCGTGGTGTAAAAGGGTGTGAGCGTTGTGTAGACGCTTGTCCTGCTGGTGCATTAACCAGTGAAGGCACCGCAGAAACGGGTCATAACATTCAAATTAACCCATACCTTTGTCAAGGTGTTGGTACGTGTTCAACAGCATGCCCAACCGAAGCTATTAGCTACGCGTTACCAGAAGCTGAAAAAACACAAAATTTCGCGGCTCGCTTATTAGCTAATTACAAAAAAGAAGGCGGAGAGACACCTATCATCGCTTTCTGTAGTGATCGCCATGAAAACTTCAATGTAATGGCATTAAAAACAATGCCAGATCACATCATCCCCGTTGTGCTTGATGAAATTTTATCTGTCGGTATTGATACGTGGTTCTCAGCGTTAGTGAATGGTGCCGCTCAAGTGCTGTTTATCGCAAGCCGTAGAATGCCAGAAACGATCCAACGAGTGCTAACGCAAGAAGTTGAAATTGCACAAGCATTCTTAACGCAACTTGGTCTTGAACCAGAACGTGTGCAAGTGGTGTACATGGAAGCGTTAAATGAAATGGTCTTAATTGACACGCCATTATCCGTTATTGATGGACCGTTAACGGGCAACAAACGTGAACGCTTGATGGGGGCATTGGATCATTTAGCCTTAAACGCCGCAGCGAATGATATTGAAGTCATCGATGTTCAAGCGATGCCATTCCACGCGCCTTATGGAACCATCGATTGTGTAACCAAAGATTGTACGTTATGCATGGGTTGTGTGGCGGTTTGTCCAACACGCGCATTGCATGGTGATCAAGACAGCCCAACCTTAAAATTCATTGAGCAAGATTGTGTTCAATGTGGTTTGTGTGTGAATGCGTGCCCAGAAAAAGCGTTAAGCATGAAAGTGCAAATGAACTGGAACAAAGAAGAACGCCAAGAAACACAAATAATGCACAAAGAAGATGCCGCTTGTTGCCTAACATGTAATAAGCCATTCGCGCCAGCATCCATGATTGAAATGCTAAGAGTTAAGTTACAAGGTAACCCGCACTTTAGCGATGAAGCTTCAATCAACCGTCTATACATGTGTGAAGACTGTCGAGTAAAAGACATCTTTATCGACTTATCAGCAAATCCAGAAAAACAATTAAAGGTCTAATACCATGAATGAACAACACCAGATCCGACAAGAAATTTATGGCTTATTAGCGCATTTATTCCGTTCAGCACCAGAGCAAGCATTGGTTGATTGGTTAGTCACCATCGAAACGGAGCAGAGCGAAACCCACGGCATGAGTCAAGCGTGGAGCCAATTGGTTAAAGCGGCAGAGCAAGCCAGCCTTAACGACACGCTAGAAAAACTAGAAGACGAATACCAAAACCTATTTATTGGTGTTGGCCGCGGTGAAGTGATGCAATTTGGATCATGGCACATTGCGGGAGCATTAATGGAAAAACCATTAGTCGCACTTCGCCAAGACCTAATGCAGTTGGGTTTTGAACGCGCAGAAGACGTAAAAGAACCAGAAGACCATATCTCAGCATTATGCGAAGTGATGGCGATGTTGATAGAAGCAGGTGAGGCAGAAGTACTGCAACAACGTTTCTTTAATCGTCATATTCAACCTTGGTATGTCTCGCTGTGTGATCAAATCAATAATGCTCAAAACGCCGATTTTTATAAATCAGTGGCGTGTTTAGCGGAAGCGTTCTTCACGGTAGAACAAACCCGTTTTGCAAAGAACCCAAATGAGATTGAAGTGACTGCGATTTAATTCGCGGTGACAAGAACAGAATTAAAACCATAAAAACAGACGCCCATTCCAAGTGAATTGGAAGCAAAGGAGCATAGCATGAGCAATAAAAAAACGGACCTAAACCGCCGAAATCTACTGAAGGGTATTGCAACTGCTGCTGCCGCAGGAACAGTAGCCGCTGCGGTTTCAGGAACAGCAAACGCAACATCAGTCACTGCTGAGACAAAAGTTGAGAAAAAAAGCGATGGATATCGTGAAACTCAACACATTCGTGATTATTACGACAGCTTATAACGGAGCACATAATGAAACTGACTAAACGTTCCGATTCGGTACAAAAACAAGAGAACCAACTGGGCATTACTCGTCGTATGTTCATGCGTACCTCAACGATTGCCGCTGGTGCAGTAGCAAGCGCAAGCATGTTTGTTCCAAGCATGATGAGAAAAGCACAAGCACAGGAAGTGCCAGTTGATGCACCAACAGAAGTGAAACGTACGATTTGTTCACACTGTTCTGTTGGTTGTGGTATCTATGCTGAAGTTCAAAATGGCGTGTGGACAGGTCAAGAACCTGCATTCGATCACCCATTTAACGCAGGCGGTCACTGTGCAAAAGGCGCAGCACTGCGTGAGCATGGTCATGGCGAACGTCGTCTAAAATACCCAATGAAGCTTGAAAATGGCAAGTGGAAAAAACTGTCATGGGATGAAGCGATCGAAGAGATTGGCAACAAAGCACTTGAGATCCGTAAAGAATCAGGTCCAGACTCAGTGTACTGGTTAGGTTCTGCGAAGCACAACAACGAACAAGCGTATTTGTACCGTAAAATGGCCTCATTATGGGGAACAAATAACGTCGATCACCAAGCGCGTATTTGTCACTCAACCACAGTAGCCGGTGTTGCAAACACATGGGGTTACGGGGCGATGACCAACTCATTCAATGACATGCATAACTGTAAATCTATGCTATTCATTGGTTCAAACCCTGCAGAAGCTCACCCAGTAGCAATGCAACATATTCTGATCGCAAAAGAGAAGAATGGTTGTAAGATCGTTGTTGCCGACCCACGTCGCACACGTACCGCAGCAAAAGCGGATCATTATGTTTCATTGCGTCCGGGTTCAGATGTCGCCTTTATTTGGGGCGTATTGTTCCATGTATTCGCAAACAAATGGGAAGATCAAGAATTCATTAACCAACGTGTGTTTGGCATGGATGAGATCCGCACTGAAGTTGCAAAATGGAACCCTGCTGAAGTGGAACGTGTTACTGGCGTGACAGAAGCGGAAGTATACGAAACCGCAAAACTGCTTTCAGAAAACCGTCCAGGTTGTGTTGTTTGGTGTATGGGTGGTACTCAACATACAACAGGTAACAACAACACTCGTGCTTACTGTATTCTAGAACTTGCTCTTGGCAATATGGGTAAATCAGGCGGCGGTGCAAACATCTTCCGTGGTCACGATAACGTACAAGGCGCAACGGATTTAGGTGTTCTTTCAGATACGCTTCCTGGCTACTACGGTGTTGGTGAAGGCGCATGGAAACACTGGTCAAAAGTGTGGGATCTCGATTACGCATGGGTTCAAAACCGATTCGACCAAGGTAAATACAACGGCAAAACGCCAATGAACAACTTTGGTATTCCTGTATCTCGTTGGGTTGATGGTGTTTTAGAAGATAAAGCAAACATCGAACAAAACGATAATATCCGCGCAATGTTCTACTGGGGTCACGCAGTAAACTCACAAACACGTGGTACTGAGATCAGAAAAGCAATGAGTAAGTTGGATATGATGGTAATCGTCGATCCATACCCAACCGTTGCCGCAGTAATGAATGATCGTACTGATGGCGTATACCTTCTTCCTGCAACAACGCAGTTTGAAACGCACGGTTCTGTAACCGCATCAAACCGTTCATTCCAATGGCGTGAGCAAGTAATTCAGCCGTTGTTTGAATCAAAACCAGACCACGAGATCATGTACCTACTGACGAAAAAGTTAGGTTACTCAGATCAACTGTTCAAACACATCAAAATTGATGAGAACAACCAACCTGTAATCGAAGACATCACACGCGAATTTAACCGCGGTATGTGGACAATCGGTTACACAGGTCAAAGCCCTGAGCGTATTAAAGCGCACACACAAAACTGGCACACGTTCCATAAAACAACGCTAGAAGCAGAAGGCGGCCCAGTTAATGGTGAAACCTACGGTCTTCCTTGGCCTTGTTGGGGCACGCCAGAAATGAAGCACCCAGGTACGCACATTCTTTATGATACGTCGAAACCTGTAGCGCAAGGCGGCGGTAACTTCCGTACTCGTTTTGGTGTGGAATACGAAGGTCAAAGTCTACTTGCTGAAGACAGCTACCCAGTAGGCTGTGAGATTGAAGATGGTCACCCAGAATTCACTGACAAACTGCTTAAGCAACTTGGTTGGTGGGACGATCTGACTGCCGATGAAAAAGTAGCAGCAGAAGGTAAAAACTGGAAAACTGACTTATCTGGCGGTATTCAACGTGTTGCCATTAAACACGGTTGTATGCCATTTGGTAATGCAAAAGCACGTGCGATTGTATGGACGTTCCCTGACCGTGTTCCACAACACCGTGAGCCGTTATACACACCACGTCGTGATTTGGTTGCTGATTACCCAACATGGGATGATCGCGCGGCTAACTTCCGTATACCAACATTGTACAAAACAATTCAAGACCAAGATAAGTCAAAAGAATACCCAATTATTCTGACCTCTGGTCGTCTGGTTGAGTACGAAGGTGGCGGTGAAGAAACGCGTTCAAACCCATGGCTTGCAGAGCTTCAACAAGAAATGTTTGTCGAAGTTAACCCGAAAGACGCAAATGACATCGGCTTTAAAGATGGTGATATGGTTTGGGTTGAAGGTGCAGAGAAAGGTCGAATTCACGTTAAAGCAATGGTGACACGTCGTGTTAAACCGGGCTTAGCGTTCGTACCATTCCACTTTGGCGGTAAATTCCAAGGTGAAGACTTAACGAATAAGTACCCAGAAGGTACGGTTCCATACGTTATTGGCGAAGCAGCAAACACAGCAACCACTTATGGTTATGATCCTGTAACACAAATGCAGGAAACCAAAGTGACACTATGTAAAATCACGAAAGCGTAAGGGGTGATATAAAATGGCTAGAATGAAATTCTTATGTGACACCAAGCGTTGTATTGAATGTAACGGCTGTGTCACAGCATGTAAAAACGAAAATGATGATGCGCTAGAGTGGGGCATCCAACGTCGTCGCGTAGTAACACTAAACGATGGTGAGCCGGGTGAAACGTCAATTTCAGTAGCATGTATGCACTGTACCGATGCGCCTTGTATGGCCGTTTGTCCTGCGGATTGTTTTGAACACACAGAAGATGGCATCGTACGTCACAACAAAGATCTTTGTATCGGTTGTGGTTACTGCCTATTTGCCTGCCCATTTGGTGCACCGCAGTTCCCTAAACAGGGTGCCTTTGCTGAGCGTGGGAAAATGGATAAGTGTACATTCTGTGCTGGTGGTCCGGGTGTAGAACCTGGTTCAAAAGAAGAGCGTGAAAAATACGGCGCAAACCGTATAGCAGAAGGCAAATTACCAATGTGTGCGTCATTATGTTCAACAAAAGCACTGCTTGCTGGTGATGCAGAGAAAGTCTCTGATATCTTCCGCCAACGTGTTGTAGAACGTGGTGCGAAAGACGCAGGTTGGACAAATGGTGAAGACTTATCGTTTGATGCGACTAAGAGCTAATCCAGTGGAGAGAGTGATGTTGACACAATTAAAACGTCTTTCTCTTTCGTTATTGCTGCCATTATTGGCAGCATTAACGCTTTCATTTTCTGTGCCTAGCATGGCAAATGAAGGCACAACGAATAAGAGTGCAGAGAAAGAAATGACCCAACTTGGTGGCGCTGATTTTTGGCGTCAAGTAAGAGCGGGCGAAGAAGGCTATACAACCTCACAGTCACCAGAGCATGGTGTATTGATCAGTACTGCTGGCGAAACATGGTATGTACTGAAAGAGAAGTGGATGTCACCATTAGGTGCATTAGCTATCTTTGGTAGTTTAGCGATGGTGGCACTGGCGTATTTCACGATTGGTCCCCTAAAGTTAAGCAAACCAAAAACAGGACGTCGAATTCAGCGTTGGAGCAAAATGGACCGTGCATTGCACTGGAGCATGGCGTTCACGTTTTTAACACTGGCGTTCAGTGGGTTATGTTTGGTTTATGGTAAGCACTTTTTAAAACCAGTATTACCAACCGATATTTGGGGCATGATCATTTATGCCGCGAAGCAGTACCACAACTACATGGGTCCAATTTTTGGCATCCTATTAATGACTGTTTTAGTGAAATGGTGGAGAAAATCCATTGTAAACAAGACAGACATTCAATGGTTCATGAAAATGGGCGGCATGGTTGGTAAGCATAAAGGCTCGCATCCATCAGCAGGTTTCTCAAACGGTGGTGAAAAAGCGATCTTCTGGCTTCTTATCTGGTTTGGTGCTATCGCAGCGATCAGTGGTTTTGTATTAGATTTCCCAATCTTCGGCCAATTACGCCGTGATATGGAATTGTCTAACTTGATCCATATGTTTGCAGCACTGATCTTGATTTGTGGTTTCATCTTCCACATCTACATTGGTCTGTTTGGTATGGAAGCAGGACTAGAAGGCATGGTGACAGGCGATGTTGACGAAACATGGGCTAAAGAGCATCACGATTTATGGTATGAAGAAGTAAAAGACTTACCAGAGAATCAGCCAAAAGACAAAAACAGCCAATAACGAGTTAATAATCGTATAGCGAAAATTGGTAAAACTAAAAGCCGAGCAGGGTAACTTGCTCGGCTTTTTTGTATCTAGTGATTGGGAAAAAGAGAAAACTCACCATTTATAGTTAATATTATCAATAGATTGGGTTTTAATGAAAATTAGACCTTAAAGGCAAAACAAAAAGAAATCACATGAAATTTACCCAGCAAATGGTATGATGTACGCATGATGAATGACCACCTCAAAGGATGGCTTATGTTTACAGTAGAAGTTGACAATGAATTGAAATTGGCACTTATTGAGCCCTCTTTTGCGAAAAAGTACTTTGAGATCGTATCGAAGGAAGAAGCCTATTTATCTCAATGGCTAGCTTGGCCGTCACACGCAAAGTCTGAGGATTTCTTTCTACGCTTTGTGCGTAAATCGTTACTTGATTATGCCGAAGGTAAAGGAATGGTTTGCGCCATGATGTACCAAGGTGAGTTGGTTGGTAATGTCAGCTTCAATACAATTAATCATAATTTAAAAATGGCTGAGATTGGCTATTGGCTTAGTGAGTCTTATCAGGGTAACGGCATTATTACTCGCGCAGTCTCTAAGTTAATCGAGATTGCTTTCACAGATTTACAGCTTGAAAAAATTCAAATAGCAGCAGGCGAGAACAACCTACCAAGCCGTAAGGTTTGTGAGCGTTTAGGCATGACATTAGAAGGCATTATTTCTAATCGTGAAAACCTGAATGGTCGCATTATCAACCATGCTATTTATGGTTTATCGAAGCAGCCTGTGAGCTAAGCGCATAAAGCGACACGTTGTCGTATAGTATGAATGAAACGATGAATGTCGAATTGTTATGATGTTGATTTATTTCAGTTTAAGAAAAAGGCTAGTAAGCCTTAATAGAATAAGTCGCGACAAATCTGGTAGGGAACTATGAGGCATTTTGTCGTAGAAAGAGCGTTATATGATTTTATTTAGATAGGAGAAACTATGAAGATTAGAACTGCAAGTGGTTTCTACTTGCCATCTTGTTTTTTTATGCAGATTGATTCTGATGACGATGTTATAAATGCGATTAATAATAATTCGCAAACATTTGCACATGAATATATTCACTTTCTTCAAGATATTATTTTTCCATATAGTATCCGCTACACCATGATGGAAAACTTGAAATTCGGTCAAATTGATTTTAGTTCAAACAGTTTAGAGCGGTTGGAAAGACCTTTTGATACTTGGGATGCTGATACCAATGTAGTTATACGTCAATTCGATTACACATGGGGGTGCTCAAGGTTTGAAGACACGGCACCGAAAATTGATGACATTCAATTCAAGCACTTTACCACATATACTGGTGCTAGAGTCTTTAAGTACCAACTATGTCTTGCTGATGGTTCTCTGTATCAAGTTGGTGCGCGTGACTTTATGGAATATATAGCACATAAGGTTGAGAGTAGGTTTTGGAGAACAAGTGCACCTGATATGCCTTATAAGGTGCCAGATATACTATTTGAACATCTTGGGTATGGTCATCTATCAAATGAGATAAAAGTTTGTATCATTGAATATTGTATGTTTAATGACAACCCCATGCACAGGTTTTATCAACTAATGACGGAGGACTTTCATAATAACTCTAATGAATTAGATGACTATGAGGGTTGTGTCAAGTATCTCCTGAACCTTGATTGGGTGGCTGTCGGTACAGGTTATGATAGTGTTTTTACTAAATCTCAAAGAAGGTTGATAGCACTAAAAGATTCGCTTAAGAGCAAATATCATAGTGATTTCGCTAGCATATCAAGTTGGATTGATCTCGTAGTTGATTATTCAAATTCGAACTTTTCAGAGAAGTTTATTTTTTCACAAATGATTTTGATGTCGCAGGCTGAATTTACTGTCTTTATTAAGACGTGTATTTCTGATATTGGAATTCCATTGGTTTTTAACGAAAAGCAGAGCTTTGTAAGCCTTCTTCCTAAGGAGTTTGATAAAGATGAGTTTCTCCAGCTTTACTATTCTTTTCAATTTATGAACTATGTCTCTTATGGCTATCAGCAGTGCCCTCAAGGACAATATTGTGTGAATAATTGTCCTAGTTCATTAAATGAACGATGTGTAAATTCACCGATGTCTAATTATTTAAACACAGAAGAATGCCCGATAAACACGCTTGTGCTGAAATACCAGTAAGTTACCAAACAATCATATAACAAACAATTTAAGAGTGATTCAGCACGCTTGGCATTTTCGCTTCGCTCAAAGTATAGCCAAGCGCAGCTCACACCTTAATGCGGCGTTAGGCAACTCGGAGGAAAAATGAACTCAGAACAAATTAGAAATAATGCAGTTAAGAAGTTGGAAGATATATCAGACTCACTAAAAATAATGAGCCATGTCTTTGAGCAGTATTCAGATGGTATCGCTAATAAGAAACTAGGTAGCTTTGAGACACTATCCGCTCTAAGCCTACGCTATAGAACAAGTGAAGATATAGTTTCAGAATCAGAGCAGACCTTAAGCTTGCAGCACGAAATGGCTTTCCAATCTCTATTTAATGTTTTTGAGGCTGCAGTGTTTGATTTACTTTCAATCTACTACGTACGAAATCCAGAATGTCTGAGTAAGAATAAGCAACTGACTTTTGGAGAAGTAATTGAGTCCGCGTCATATAATAACGTTGTTAATAAAATGGTAGCTAAAGAGTTAAATTCAATTGCGTATGACAGTATCTCAAAATGGATAAAGGTCATTAACAAAGCTCTAAAATTTCAAGTTCTCGATGATGATGAGTCCGGTGAACTATCTGAAATGAAAGTAACACGAAATATAATTGTTCATGCAGGTAGTGTTTATAACGAAATTTATCTTGAGACCTCTGGTTCATATGCAAAACATGCTATTGGTGATCATGTAGTTATAGACGAATCGTACCTTATCAATACGCACTTATTGTTGCGAAAGGTTATAGATGTAGTTGCAGATCGTGTAGAGGAACTTGCCTAACAAGGCGTTTAAGACAGATTCCCAGCGCATGGCATTTTTCATTCTATCGTTGGGTTCAGTGTTTACGGTGGTTTAGCTAGGTTTCGTGGTAGCGTTGCTCACTACTTAACGCGGCGTTAGTTACTAGAGGATAATAAATGGCAACAGTAGCCCAAATTCGCGGCGCAATGCTGGAAGAAGCGGTTTTGTACTTACTTAAAAAAGTCGGATACAAGATTGTAAGAGAACCGTTAGATTCGGTAGATAGCTCCGATTTACAAGTAAATAGTTCTGGTTTAGAAGTACAAGGTAGAGGAGCATGGCACCAAATAGATGCGCTAGCTGAACAAGAGCAAACCCCTGCATTCATGTTTCCATTAAGGCTTTTGGTGGAGGCTAAGTGCTATCCCAACCAAAGAGTGGGAATTCCAGTTGTTAGAAACTCTGTAGGTGTTCTTAAAGATATCTCTGAAAACTATTTTACTAAACATCGTGATGTTTCGACAACATCTGCAATTCGTTTCAATTATCAATCAGCGATTTTCAGTGTATCGGGCTATACAAAGCCTGCGATAGATTATGCAGTAGCACATCAGATATTTCTTATTGAATACAGAGGAATACCAGTCATTCAGCCGGTTATTGAAGCTATTGAGTCTCTTGATGAAAGTGCTTTAACAAATGCCGGCACTCGAGACATATCAGAAGTTAGATCTAGATTTAGGAAGATCCTTGAAGACCGATATCCAGATGACTATCTCAGTACTCACTTTACAGAATCTGGAATTGCCTCCATTCAAAATGTATCGGAACATTTGAACGATATTGGGGGGTCATATTTCGGTATGTTGCAAGGTCGCTGGCCTTTACATTTATTGACAGAAGAGCCTTTACCTCCACATGTATTCGAAGACGATATAGTCTATTGTAGATTGAGAGGAGAGCGAGATGGAAATTGGCGTTTTACTCCTGTCAATTATGAACCGGGTCAACCTGGATGGTTTGAGCTTCAATTCTTTTTACCTGTCGAGTTGGCTGAAAAAATGCGGTCTACGTGGGGTGATCGTGAACTAATTGCTCGTACAAAGTCTCAAAATTTTTCGTTTGTTTCCCTGTCAGGTTTTATTGGCGGAATTTGGCGCAATGTAAAAATTCAGCTTGATGAGCGTTGGTTAGAACGTTATTTGCGTCAAAATCGTAACTAACAAACTGTTTAAGAGTGATTCGCAACGCTTGGCGTTTTTACTATGCGTTGCGTTTAGTGTTTAAGGTGGTGCAGCGGCATCGATATTGCGTTGCTCACACCTTAACAGGGCGTTATACAAAATAAGAAAGTGGTTAGATAGTATGAATATTTATTCGGCAGCGATTTTTGTAAAAATGTCACCTTGTTTATTAACTTGGCTCGCAAAAAATGCGCCAAAGCAAGGTGAAAGTGAAAAATTGGGCTTTAAGTTAGTTGATGGTCAAATCGAATTTGAAAAACTAGAACTGATAAAATTTGGTAAATACCTCTCCTCACCTTGGCCATCAAAAGTTGGTACTCGACCGAATATCCCTGTAGGTATTAAAGATGAAATAAAAAATGAGGCATCGCACAAATGTACGATTTGTTCTCACACGAGCGGAGAGTTCGCTCATATCGATCCAGTCCATAACAGCAAAAATAACCATCCTCATAACTTAATATACTTGTGCCCAAATTGTCATGATCAATTTGATAACAAGAAAAACATTACTGATACAGAAATTAGGAAAATAAAATCTGACATACTATCTACAAGAATTTCAATTTGGCGTTCACATGAAAAAACTTTAGATACAACTTTAAGCCTTATAAATGAGCTCGAAGTACTTAGAGACAAGGCATCTGAATCGAATAATAGAATATACAAAGATCTCGAAGATGAGGTTGTTGATGCTGTCGAGCAAGCATTGCCGAATGTTTCCGTAGAGGTTGAAAGTATTCTGGTTAACAACCTAAATAGCATTCTCCAAGGTAAGCATTCATCTGATGACCTAATTCAAGAAAGAGCTCGGCATTTGCGAGATACTCATAAGGAAAACTGTCCATTATGCAAAGGCTGCGGTGTGTACAGGTCATTGGAGTGTCCAGTCTGTAACGGTGTTGGAACCTTAAGTGTTGAGCTTCTCTCGGACATTGATTTATCTCCATATGAGCAAGAAGAGTGCCCATTATGTAAAGGTAAAGGTAGCCATAATGAATGGGAGTGCCCGATATGTCGAGGTGTTGGAACAGTAGATGTTGAAGCTATTTCAGAGATTGATTTATCTCCGTTTGAACAGGA
>NZ_CAWPRC010000160.1:34179-39051 GCF_963890165.1 Aliivibrio sp. SR45-2
GGTAGCCATAATGAATGGGAGTGCCCGATATGTCGAGGTGTTGGAACAGTAGATGTTGAAGCTATTTCAGAGATTGATTTATCTCCGTTTGAACAGGAAGAGTGCCCATTATGTAAAGGTAAAGGCAGTCATAACGAATGGGAGTGCCCAATATGTCGAGGGGTTGGAACAGTGGATGTCGAAGCTATTTCAGAAATTGACTTATCTCCGTTTGAGCAGGAAGAGTGCCCATTGTGTAAAGGTAAAGGCAGTCATAACGAATGCGAGTGCCCGATATGTCGAGGGGTTGGAACAGTGGATGTCGAAGCTATTTCAGAAATTGATTTATCTCCGTTTGAACAGGAAGAGTGCCCACTATGTACAGGGAAAGGTCGTTATAATGAACGGCTATGCCCGATATGCAAAGGTATAGGAACAGTCGACAAATCAGCACTTGAAGTAATAGATTTAAGCTACTTTGAGTAATATTTTGTATAACAAATAAGGATTAAGCGCTGCGCAGCCAGCGTTAAATTCCGGGTGTTGAACAAGCCCGTAGCCACTTCTTATAGTAAATTGTGCGATCTAGTTTGGTAGGCGCATCGCCTTGAGTCTTTCTTCAAGGCGAGCGAAGCTAAGATAAAATTACGATAGTAATTTTATCAATGGGGTAGCTGTTTTTTATCGTCTTTTTTTTGTTATATCTCCTCTAGGTTAACTTCAGCCATTATCCTTATTATGTTTGCCTTTCGGCTATCTCGGTCGCGTTATTCCTACGCACTCCATGTGATGCTGGCAGTGTGGGCAAGTTCGTGTTGCTTTGGCTCGAATGGTCATAGTGGTTGGCGGCGTTTGATAAAAAATGCCAAGCATGAGTAGTTGGATACGTACTCGCAGGGCTCTCGCTTGGCCACGTAAAAAACCGTAGTCACGTACTCGTTGTAAGCCTTTAGGCAGTACATGCTGCAAGATGAGCAACAAGAACTCAAGGGTGGGTAAGGTACGTGTCTTTATTGTATTGGTTTTACTTTCCTTGTAACGGAAAGTGACACTATGGTCATCACTGTGGATGATGTCGTTGTCTGGTAGTACGCCTCGGTACAGGTAGCGTGACAGGTACTCCAACGCAGGCTCACCATAACCCACGCCTTGACAGTCAACGACCCATTGTTTCGGTATAGATTTAGGTAACCACAGTTGAGGGTGTTGATTGATGGCCTCAAGTAATCGCGCTCGCCAGACCTTGGCAAGAGCGAACTCGTTAATAACGTACAGTTTTGCTATCTGTACGTTACTTGCGTATACTTTGCATATGAAAAGTATATTTGTCGAATCGACCATATTTGAAAAGTACCGTAATGAGTATCTCAGCGATGAAGAGTTTAGACTTTTTCAAGCTGAATTAATGTCTAACCCGAAACAGGGTGCTGTGATTCAAGGTACAGGTGGTTTGCGAAAGATTCGAGTTGCAAGTAAAGGCAAGGGCAAGCGTGGTGGCTCTCGTGTTATCTATTACTTCCTCGATGAAAAACGTCGTTTCTACTTGCTGACAATTTATGGCAAGAATGAAATGTCCGATTTAACCGCAGACCAAAAGAAACAATTAAAGGCTTTTATGGAGGCGTGGCGTAATGAGCAATCGTGACCTATTTACAGAGTTAAGTTCAGCTATTATTGAGGCTAAAGAACATTCTGAGGGTAAGTTAACCCTTAAAACTCATCAAGTTAACGATTTCAGTGAGTTAGATATTTCACCTAATGAAATCGTGAGTATTCGTGAACAATTTAATATGTCTCGTGGTGTGTTTGCACATTTACTGCATACATCATCTCGTACATTAGAAAATTGGGAACAAGGGCGTAGCGCACCAAATGGACAAGCGGTAACCCTTTTAAAATTGGTTCAGCGTCATCCAGAAACCCTGTCACACATCGCTGAGCTATAACAAACAATTTAAGAGTGATTCAGCACGTTTGGCATTTTTGGTTTGAATCTAGTTCAGTGTTTACGGTGTTCAAATTGGGTGTAGGGGTAGCGTGCTTCACACCTTAATTGGGCGTTAATCGTACAAGGAGGTACAATGTATAAATTACGAAAACTGGAAGGTGAGCAAGATTGGCTAGATGCGGATGGAGTTAATATTTATACCATTTCAGCAAATGAAGAACCAATCAATATGGTCGCTTTTCATCACCGACTAACAGAGGTTAAATCTGAAATAACTCTCGAATGGGATCAGACTGCTGCGTTTGTTATTTTTCATAATGGTGCAAGTTGTAAGTATTTGGTTTTAGCTTGGTGGGGTAATGATAATGAATTATTTACGTCAGTATCAGTTCAAGTTAATGGGGTTTGGGTTGTAGATCCAACTAAATATTCGTTTTGCCTTTATGATATTGAAGTTATGTGGAAGGAACGTAATATCTACATAGAAACAATAGATTGTGAAAGTCCGTCATTGGTTAAGTATCGCACTAGCCGTTAGATGTACATTTAACAAAGCAATCAACACGTTGCTATTACACTCGTACACTCGGCATTCGTGGTTTAGAGTGTAATTGGCTTGGTAAGTAAGCCGTTCGCACGTATTATTGCGGCGTTAGGCCACACAGGTCATATTTACAATAGGAAAAGGTCGTGAAAGGTAAGATTACAGAATGGAATGACTCAAAAGGTTACGGTTTTATATCAGCATTGAACGGTAATTTGCGAGTTTTTATCCATGCTTCATCAGTGAAAAATAGCAATCATCGACCTAGGTTAAACGATGAAGTGACGTTTGAAGTTCGCGAAGATAATCGTGGGCGATTTAATGCCGTCGATGCAACAATAGAAGGCAAGGAAGCTCTTCCTTTGAGCGTATTATTTGGTTGTTCATATTTAGTTTTCGTGTGTGCAGCGCTTATCGTTTTTGGGCGACCATTATTTATAATTCCACTTTATATCGGTATAAGTATCATTACATATGTAATGTTTTCAGTGGACAAAAAAGCCGCTCAAACTGGGCAATGGAGAACGCCAGAAAACTCACTTCATATGTTATCGTTGTTTGGTGGCTGGCCTGGAGCATTGTTTGCACAAAATCAGCTACGCCATAAATCGAAGAAGCAGCCGTTCAAAACAATTTTGTGGATCACTATAATCTTAAATATCAGTGCATTTCTTTGGACCTTTACCCCCTCAGGTATTATTGTTCTTCAAAGAATATCGAGTGTTTTTTACTAGTAGAACAGCGGTTGTACAGTGGCCTACTAAACAATTTAAGAGTGTATCTTAACGTTTGCCGCTTTCATTCCAATTTGAATTTTTGTGTTTACGGTGTAATGGTTTAGGTTTGGTGGTAGCGCTGCTCACACCTTAATGCGGTGTTATAAGCACAATATAAATAATACTCATAAGGATATTCATGGAAGAACTTCAAGGTGGGCGTGAAGGGCGGGTTTTCCGCTCTGAGAATAAGGTTTATCGGCCGCGTGGTAAGTGGTCTGAAACAATATATAGTTTGTTGTCCCATATTGCTAAAAAGGGCTTTAATGCAGCTCCTAAGCCTTACGGGTTTGACGAAAAAGATAATGAAATATTATCTTATGTTGAAGGAGAGGTTTTTAATTATCCGCTAAAAGGCAATATTGCCACGACTGAAGCACTGACTTCCGCAGCTAAACTTCTTCGTTTATACCATGATGCATCTAGTTCGTTTCTATCACATCATTCGACTGAATCATTAGAGTGGATGCTTCCCAGTAGAGAACCCATGGAAGTTATTTGTCACGGAGACTACGCGCCATACAATGTTGTATTGGTTGGCTCAGAAACCGTGGGGATTATTGATTTTGATACTGCGCATCCCGCGCCGAGAGTTTGGGATATCGCTTATGCTGTGTATTGTTGGGCTCCATTTAAAACTCATGTGTATGATGCAATGGGGGATTTAGGAGCTCAGTCTATGCGAGCCGAGCAGTTTTGTGATGCTTATGGTTTGCTTGAAGCTGATCGTTTGGTTTTAGTTAAAGCAATGACAGAGAGAGTTCAATCGTTGGTTGACCATATGCATAATGAAGCTGGTAATGGCAATCAAGCTTTTATCGAAAACATCAGAGACGGTCACCATTTGGCGTATCTAGCGGATATCCAATATTTGAATAACAATGAGCAGTATATTACCGATGTAGTGGTTGGTAAAAAGTGCTTATAACAACACTTTAAGAGGTTAATTATGATCCCTTTAAATACATCAATTGTGTCAGGCGTGGCATTATCTAAAATTGATGGCGAAGAAAAAATTCTACTCATGAAAAGAGTAAAAGGTGGCTTTTGGTGTCATGTCGCAGGCTCAATTGAAGAAGATGAAACAGGCATTGATGCCATCGTTCGTGAGTTCAAGGAAGAGACTCAAATTGAAGTGTCAAACCTATTCAATGCTCAGTTTCTAGAACAATTTTATGAAGCGAGTGTGAATGTAATTCAGCTTATCCCTGTTTTCGTTGTGATGTGTCCACCAGAGCAAGAGGTGGTTCTAAATGAAGAGCATACAGAATATAAGTGGTGTAGTTTAGAAGAAGCACTAGAGTTGGCCCCATTTCCAAATCAACACGCAGTGTTTAAGCATGTATGGTCGTATTTTGTAGAAAAGCCAGTCAATGCGCTTTATCGAGTAGATGTCGGCTAGCAAACAATTTAAGAGCGATTTTCAGTGGATGGTATTTTTCATTCCGTATGGCTCTTTCTCATTAAAAATGGAGTTCTTTATATGGAAGTGGTAAAAGTAAAACTTGGTGAGCTAGGAGTTGTTAGCCCGCTGTTTGATGCATATCGTGTGTTTTATGGACAAAAGAGTAACTCAGAATTAGCTTTTGATTTCTTATCTCAAAGAGTTAAAAATGAAGAGTCAG
>NZ_CAWPRC010000161.1:0-78921 GCF_963890165.1 Aliivibrio sp. SR45-2
CTCATCAAAATAGGTGTAATAGTGTGAACCTGAAACATTATTTATCATTGAATCAGCCAATTTCCTCATCGTTTCTACTCTATTTTCAGAAGATAAATCCTCCCCATCAAGAGCATACGCAGATGTCATTGCATCAAACGTCCAATTCATTGCTAAACCAGTAATTGTATTTTCGGTGCCTTCAATTGTTGTTGTCATATCAACCCAAGAATGAGGATGAGCAAACACAATACAAGGAAAAAACGCCGCGGCTATCAAGATCGTTTTTGCCCACTTAGGAATTTTATTACTTTCATTTTTTTCTGATTTTTTTACTTTATTCTCTCGGCTATCCATTAAATCTAATACCTCGTATTACCCTCTCTTATTACGTTTAATATAAATGAAGGCTTGCATTGATGTTATGTTATAACATAACATTAAAAGCAACAGAACACTTATTCACTCATGGCCTTAAAATGAAAAAAAGAGTTCCAAAATCACAAAATAAATCGTGGTTATTTTCCAGTGCTATTCAACGATTAACCATCGTTATATTCATAATATCAATATGTTACTTTGTCTTAATTTCGTTGCTGTAGAGAAAAAACAATGATTAAAATTGACTCTTTAACGGTCTATTACAATGATAATCTCGCACTTGATTCTGTTTCTGTCGATATTCAGCCACAAGATTTCGTTGCTATTATTGGTCCAAACGGCGCAGGTAAATCGACGTTATTAAAATCGATTATACGCCAAATAAAACCAGTTTCTGGCTCTATTAGTCTCCCAAAAGAGCACAAAAAAATAATGGCTTATCTACCGCAATCACATCAAATAGAACGTAACTTCCCAATTTCAGTAGAAGAATTTATTTCAGCGGGTGCTTGGTTACGAACCAGTTTCTGGCGTCATTTTTCTCACAAAGAACATACTCGCCTGCATGAAGCACTTAGAACCGTAAAGCTAATAGGAATGGAGAAACGACAAATAAGTGAATTATCTGGAGGACAATTTCAGCGCATGTTATTTGCAAGAATGCTAATGCAAGATGCGTCAATATTACTGCTTGATGAACCCTTTACCGCCATTGATAGTCAAACCGTTTTCGATTTAATGCAGGTTCTTCGTGACTGCCAGAAACAAGGTAAAACCATCATTGCAGTCGTTCATGATCTTTCTCTTGTTCAGCACTATTTTGATAAATCCATATTAATGGCCACTACATTAATTAAAGCAGGTAGCACAAGTGATGTTCTTCAGCCCACTTGGCTCTCTAAGGCAGGCTATCAACATGGTTGTGGGGTAATCGAATAATGACGTCATATCACTTTTTAATTAACCCTTTTATCGAGTTTTCGTTTATGCAACGCGCATTATGGGGCTGTGTTGTTCTTAGTTTAAGCGCTACGCCTATCGGGGTATTTCTTACATTAAGAAAAATGAGCCTCACCGGAGATGCAATGTCTCACGCTATTCTTCCTGGAGCCGCTATCGGTTTTCTTATTTCAGGTGTATCGGTTACTGCTATGACGATTGGAGGGGTAGTTGCAGGGTGTATTGTTGCCGGATTATCAGGTCTAGTCGCTCGCCATACGAAAATTGGAGAAGACTCCAGCATGGCAGCCTTTTATCTAATGTCACTCGCGTTAGGCGTTATTATTATTTCGTCTAAAGGCAGTAATTTAGATCTACTCCACGTTCTTTTTGGTTCGACACTTGCTCTTAATAACGATGCGCTGATTTTAATCACGATCATTACCAGCGTCACATTGTGTATTCTTGCGATTCTCTATCGCCCTATCGTCCTTGAATGTGTTGATCCCGCTTTTTTTAAAACCATAAGTCGTTTAAGTAGTGTTGCTCATTTCAGTTTTTTATTTTTACTGGTCTTAAATCTTGTTGCCGGATTTCATGCATTAGGAACCTTAATGGCGGTAGGACTGATGGTATTGCCGGCCACTATTGCTCAATTTTGGTCCAAACAATTACGATCAATGTTACTCATTGCTTTCATTATTGCCGCATTAAGTTGTTACCTCGGCTTAATTCTTTCTTATTACTTCAGTTTTGCCACTAGTCCCGCCATCGTTCTCGTTATGGGAGTGTTTTATTTGCTCTCTTTATTCTTCGGTTCACAAAGCGGCTTTATTTCTAATCACGTACTCAAATTACAAACAGGGAAAAAACATGTCTAACACATTGTTCACAATTCCAGTATTAGCCCTCACTCTAGGACTTAGCCACTCAGCCATCGCGTCAGAGCAAATGCCAGTGATCACTAGCTTTTCTATTTTAGGCGATATCGTATCTCAAATAGGAGGAGACCATATTGCGATAACTAATCTAGTCAAAGCCAATGGGGATGCCCATGTTTATCAGCCAACCCCTATTGATGCAAAAGAAATTTCACAGGCGAAATTAGTTATTATGAATGGCTTGGGATTTGAAGGTTGGATGCCTCGTTTAATCGAATCCTCCAATTTTAAAGGAATCGAAATCATTGCATCAAATGGAATAACACCGTTAACAAGGGAGGAGGAAGATCATCATCATGAAACTGATCATCAGCATGGAAACTACGACCCACACGCATGGAACAGTGTTAGAAATGTGAAAATTTACGTTAAAAATATAGAAGCAGGATTAATCAACGCGGACCCTAAAAACAGCGATGATTATAAGAAAAATGCAGATAATTATTTACAAAAACTGGATAAGCTAGAGATCACCATTCATCAAGAATTGGATCAAATACCACAATCCAAAAGAACCATAATCACACCGCATGATGCATTTGGTTATTTTTCTCGCGATTACAATGTCACGTTCTATGCACCTCAAGGAACAAGTACCGAATCGGAAGCCAGTGCTGCGGATGTTGCAACCATAATTCGACAAATAAGAAAGGACGATATCCAAGCCGTCTTTATCGAAAATATTACTGATAATAGAATGATCGAACAAATAAGTAACGAAACACACGCTCACATTGGTGGAAAGCTGTATTCAGATGCACTTTCAGGTCCTGATGAGCCAGCAACAAGCTATATAAAACTAATGCAGCACAATGTAAATACCATAACTCAAGCCCTAAAATAACCATTGTTCTATTATGTAACTAAAAGCACTCAAACAGCCTTTAGTTACATAAAGAACACTAATAAATAAAATTAAAGCCACTTAATCTGGCGTTTCTTCTTCATCGACTTGAAGCATGAAATCCGTAACCCAACCGATCAAAAGAATCATCACCCACGACACCATTATCGAATTGGGTACTTCAAATTGCGGTGAAATAATTAATGTTGCAAAACCCAGCACTGGCAATACCCAAGAAAGCATTGATAACCAACTGTGGTATTTTGAACGCCCCACACTTTGTAAACAAACAATCAATCCAGTGATCGATAATGCGACAAGTGCAGCATGCTGCAAACCACCAATCCATAAAGGAATAACAAGGACTATCGGCCACCATGCGTTCTTATTCACCGGTTTCCAACTTCTCGCGGCAACCCAAACTAAAATTACACTAATAATTTGAGTCAACGTCGACCACGCACTTCCTAGTAATTTTCCTTCATACTGCAACGCCATGATCCCCGCTTCCATAGCAATAACCACTGACGCAACAAAAACAATCAAATGAATACTTTTACGATGAGAAAAGATAACGATAAGAAGCGGAAACAAAGTCCAAACAGAAATAGACAAAGGAAGAGGCTGATAGCTTAATGTTAAACCAAATAGAGACAAACCAGCAATTAAAATCCAAGTAGCAACTCCCCCTTGTGGCAACAACCATAAAATAGGGATCGCTAAGGCTAATAATGGTAAATCGCCACCACTGACCCCAAAAGCCAATACACCAACAACAACAAGAACCAAACTTAACAAAATATTCAATACAAACAAAAACATCGCTTCCCCTCCATGGTTTAGCTTAAGGGTGTTAACCTTGTTATCGTTTTAGTTTAGCGGCAATATAGGGTTTTATCACTGATTCACCTCACTTTAATTAAAAGGTTGTTACGTCAATGAATGACTTTGCTCAAAGTATTTACACGAATCTTCTTCATGTCCCAAAAGGACGAGTGATAACCTATGGGCAACTTGCCAAACTTGCAGGATACCCAAACCATTCAAGACAGGTAGGTAAATTACTCGCAAAACTGCCTAACGATACAAAACTGGCTTGGTATCGAGTGATCAATTCACAAGGAAAAATATCATTGACTGGAGAACGTTTTTTCGTACAAAAAGCGAAATTAGAAGAGGAAGGGATTAGCATTAAAGACGACGGTAGAATTGAACATTTTAAGAAAGTAATAATGCGCTAATCTAAAGCACATTATTACTTCATATCATTTATAATGACGACTTACTGACGAACACCTTTTAGCAATAGGTCTTGAGTCATTGTTTTTTCTTGGTCAGTAATCACCGCATAATTGGTATCCGTTGTGAAACGTAATTTACCATCAACCATAATCGTTGCTCGTACTGAATAACGGTGATTCGCTTTAATATCTGCTGTTTTGAAATCCAGAGCGTAATTAAATGGCGATGATTTGTCAGCCGCTTTAAATGTTTGCTCAGAAATCGTTTTCGATGGTGCATCAGCTAAAGATACATCCGCCAGAGTTACGGTAATAACAGCCGTTGGTGGCAATGCAATACGCTCACGATAGCCAACTGAACCCGTTACTGTCTGTGTAACTACCGCTTGAGGCTCTTCTACCTGAGCAGTTTCAACTTGAACAGCCACTTCAGAAGCAACAGGCGCTTTCGCTGTTTTTTCTGTTGAATTACAACCAACCATAGCAACACTTGTAACCACTGACAAAGCAATTAATAATGACTTTTTCATTGTTTTACTCTCTTTTAATTATAAATGTGTGTCGATGTTCTAAATGTACAATTCCATTCGACTGACAACAAATATAAACCCAATAATCGACGCTGTCTTCCTCCTTACTTCATCTTTGACAAAACGCTGACTCAGTATAAGATTTCATAACACAACCTTGATGTTGATCCTCCTCTTATTAACACCCTATTTAACTTATTGAACTCAAGCTGAATCTATTTCACAATAGAGCGATAACGTTAGAATTAAAAAGGCATTCTTGATGAACAAACCACTTAATGAATTATTAACCCTGTTGCAATTAGAACAACTCGAACAAGGGCTATTTAGAGGGCAAAGCGAGAACCTAGGCTTACCTCAAGTATATGGTGGTCAAGTCATTGGACAGGCTTTATCGGCCGCTCGCTATACCGTTGATAACGCCAGAACGGTGCATTCTTTTCACAGCTATTTCCTTTATCCTGGCGATCCTGAAAAAGCCATCATCTACGATGTAGAAAACCTACGAGATGGCAGAAGTTTCAGCACTCGTCGAGTGAAAGCTATTCAAAATGGTCGCCCTATTTTCTACTTAACGGCGTCTTATCATGGTGATGAACCTGGATTTGAACATCAATCAAAAATGCCAGAAATTGCGGGCCCTGAAAACTTCGCCTCTGAAACTCAACTTGCAGAAGCAATTAAGCACGTACTTCCACCTCAAATACAAAAAATATTCTGCAGCGAAAAACCGATCGAAGTTCGCCCAGTAAATATCATAAATCCATTAGCCCCTAAAAAAGCAGCGCCAACACAACATTTATGGATCAAAGCCAATGGTGATTTACCTGATATCCAGTTGATCCATCAATATATATTGGCTTATGCGTCTGATTGGGGATTCTTAACGACGGCACTTCACCCGCACGAAGTCAGCTTGCTCACTCCGAATTTCCAAGTGGCAACCATTGATCATTCAATGTGGTTCCACCGCCCATTCAAAATGGATGAATGGTTGCTTTACTCAATTGAAAGTACCAACGCCAGCGGTTCTCGTGGCTTAGTTCGTGGCGAGATATTCAACCAAAAAGGCGAACTTGTGGCATCTGCAATGCAAGAAGGCTTAATGAGAATGAAAAACAAATAAGTACTTAATCTGTTTAAAAACGCGTAAGGCGCATCAATTGCTCTTACGCATTTTTGATCTCACTTTTATTACAGAGGTAATTCAGTTGTGTATTTCAATGGTTCCATAGCGAAGGTACTGGTTACATTGGATATACCATCCACACTATTAACCAATTTCTTATAGAAGCTATCGAAAGCTTTCATGTCTTCAGCTAAAACTTTCATCATATAATCATATTCACCAGCCATACGATAAAACTCCATGACCTCGGGAAAGTCAGACACCGTATCAACAAATTTTGAATACCATTCATGCGAATGATTTGATGTTTTTATTAATACAAACGCATTAAAGCTCAGTCCCAATTTCTCAGGATTTAACAAGGCCACTTTTTTCTCAATAACCCCATCCTCTTCTAAGCGCTTTAATCGCTTCCAACAAGGGGTTGTCGTTAAGTTTACCGCTTCAGCAAGTTCACTCAGAGAAATCGTACTGTCTTTTTGTAGTAAAGAAAGTAAGGTAATATCCACTTTATCTAGTTCATGCTTTCCCATTCATTCCCACCTGTAGAATTAATTTCTCTTTAACTGCTAATATACAGTAAATATAGCAAAGTTTTTCTCAAGTAACAGAGGTAAATTATTCACATCGTCCATATTTAAGGAAAAGAATTATGTGTACAGATCATGACTGGATTAATAACGCTATTCGTAAAATTGAAGCGGACTACCAACGCTCTGCGGATACTCATCTCATTAAGCTTGATTTGCCAATGCTTAATGGTATTGATGTTTACCTAAAGGATGAAAGTACGCATCCAACAGGGTCACTTAAGCATCGCTTAGCCCGCTCTCTTTTCCTTTATGCCATCTCAAATGGATGGATTGGCCCTAACACCCCGATTATTGAATCCTCATCAGGCAGTACTGCGGTATCTGAAGCCTATTTCGCACGTCTTTTAGGTCTTCCTTTTATTGCTGTCGTGCCTCGCTGTACCGCGAGTAAAAAAATAGAAATGATTCAGTTCTATGGCGGTAAAACGCATTTTGTCGAACGTTCTGATGAAATTTATGCAGAATCTCACCGTTTAGCGCAAGAGTTAGATGGTCATTATATGGATCAATTTACTTACGCAGAGCGAGCAACGGATTGGCGTGGCAACAATAACATCGCTGACAGTATATTCAGTCAAATGAAATTAGAAGATCACCCTGAACCAACATGGATCGTAATGAATCCAGGGACTGGCGGAACGTCAGCAACCATTGGTCGCTTCATTCGATATCAAAAATACCACACGAAATTGTGTGTGGTTGATCCTGAAAATTCGGTATTCCATGATTTCTATAAAACAGGCAATAAAGATCTAACATTAGAATGTGGAAGTAAAATTGAAGGAATTGGGCGTCCGCGAGTGGAACCTAGCTTTATTCCAGGCGTCATTGATGAAATGCGCACCATTCCTGACGCAGCAAGTGTTGCAACAGCACGTTGGCTAGAAGGCATTCTAGGCAGAAAAGCAGGGGCTTCAACAGGAACCAATTTACATGGCGCATTACAATTGGCTTGTGAAATGGAGCAACGTGGTGAAAAAGGATCTATTGTGACTTTATTGTGTGACAGTGGTGACCGTTATTTGGATACATACTATAACGATGAATGGGTAGCTAAACATATTGGCGACCTAACACCTTATCTCGCTCAGTTAAAAAACTTCGAACACACAGGTCAGCTGTAACCCTACGAGTAAACCCCATTATCAAAGCCATCATTAACGTGATGGCTTTTTTATCTATTCTTCCTTACTATGCTCACTAATTACAAAACTTGGAGTTAATGACCTATGTCTACAGCTATTGTTGTTTTTAGTGGCGGTCAAGATTCGACCACTTGTTTAATTCAAGCACTTACCCATTATGATCATGTTCATTGTATTACTTTTGATTATGGCCAACGTCATAATCAAGAAATTGAAGTAGCTAAATCTGTCGCTTTAGACTTAGGGGCAACCTCTCACAAAGTCATGGATGTGGGTTTATTAAATGAATTGGCCGTCAGTTCGTTAACTCGCGATAACATTCCGGTTTCTCATGAACTGCAAGAGAATGGTTTACCGAATTCATTTGTTCCTGGTCGTAATATTTTATTTTTAACTCTTGCTGGTATTTATGCATACCAATTAGGTGCAGAAAGCGTTATCACGGGCGTATGTGAAACTGACTTTTCTGGTTACCCTGATTGTCGAGATGAATTTGTAAAATCGATTAATCAATCTCTTGTATTAGGAATGGATCGTAAATTAAAAATCGATACTCCTTTAATGTGGCTAAATAAAGCGGAAACATGGGCATTAGCCGATAAGTACGGCAAGTTAGATTATGTTCGTAATCAAACATTAACCTGCTATAACGGCGTTATTGGTGATGGCTGTGGTGATTGCCCATCATGTGACTTACGCAAAAATGGTTTAGACGACTATTTAGCAAATAAAGAATCAGTAATGGCTGACTTAGAGTCAAAAGTTTAATACTGATATTTGCTTTATTCATGCATAAAAAAACCGCAAAGTAATCGTATTACTTTGCGGTTTTTTATATCAATCACATCTATGTACTTAGTGTGATATTCGTCCTTTGATGTCGTGATCTAATTCTCTATTCAACAACTCTTCGACATGACCAGGGGAATGTGTTTTACCTGAGATCAATCGATACATCGCAGGAATAACAAATAACGTCACCAAGGTGGCAAAAGCCATACCAAAGAAGATAACCGTACCTACAGCAACTCGGCTTTCATAGCCTGCCCCTGTTGACATAATTAACGGTATAGCACCAGCTAGTGTTGTAAACGCCGTCATTAAAATAGGGCGTAAACGACGAGCAGAAGCATCAACAATTGCTTGCTCTAGCTCAACGCCTTTATCACGAAGTTGGTTGGCAAATTCAACAATCAAAATACCGTTCTTAGTCACCATGCCTATCAACATGATCATACCAATTTGACTGTAAATATTTAAACCTTGTCCCATAACCACTAAGCCTAAAAAGCCACCAAATACCCCCATAGGTACGGTAAACATAACGACCATTGGGTTAATAAAGCTTTCAAACTGAGCGGCAAGAACAAGATAAGCCACCAATAGCGCCAAGCCAAAAACAACTAAAATACTGGATTGATTCTCTTTAAAGTCTTTTGATTCCCCCGTATAAGCAACTGAAATATCACTTGGTAACATTTCAATGGCTTTCGCATCCAAATAATCCAATGCATCACCTAATGTTGCTCCATCTTTTAAGTTTGCCGTTAACGTAATCGATTTTTGCTTATTGGTGTGAGACAAACGGATCGCTGAGGCGACTTCATTTATCTTGGTGACCGTATCTAAGGTAACCAATTCACCACTGGAGGTTCTCATGTAAATTTGACTAAGATCGGCCGCATTATTGAAGTTATTTTCATCGCCACGTAAATACACATCGTATTCTTCACCACGCTCAATAAAGGTTGTTTCACTCTTACCGCCTAACATGATTTCAAGCGTATCTGAGATGTCTGAAATCTTAATACCTAATTCTGAGGCGCGATCACGATCAACCGAAACAACCAATTCAGGCGTTTTTTCAGAATAGTTAATATCAGCACCTTCCATTAATGGGCTATTATTTGCTTCCGCTTTTAATATCTCACCCCATTGTTGTAACTCTTTATAATCAGAACCACCAAGTACAAATTGAACCGGTTCACTTGAACCACCACGGAAACCTGGCATCATTGGAAATACGCGCGCATCAGGAATATCAGCCAGTGCTTTTTTAATGACACCGAGTCCTTCTTGGGCCGTCAGATCTCGATCCGCCCAATCTTCTAAGATCATGATAACAAAGCCCGTCTGATCCCCTGCATTACCACCAAAAGCCGGTGATTGAACACTAAATGATTTCAAGAACCCTTTGCCTAGTAGAGGCATCAATCGCTCTTCAACAATATCCATGTTCGCACTCATGCGGTTATAACTGGTTGCATCAGCACCACGCACAAACGCAAACAACACACCGCGATCTTCTTGTGGAGTCAATTGTGATGGTACTTGCTGCATTAAGCCGTAACTACCGCCAATACACGCAAGAATAACCACAGGAGCAAGTAGACGCCATGCAACCGCTTTAGTGACAGACTTTCGATAACCACGCTCTAAAGAGGAAAACATCTTATCAACGAAAATATTAAAACGATTTGGTTTTACATTCGCTTTTAAAATCTTACTCCCTAGAACAGGGGTTAGCGTCAATGCGATTAACGAGGAGAACAACACCGACATAGCCAGTAAGACTGAAAATTCAGTAAACAATAACCCCACCATTCCTTCCATAAAAGAAATGGGTAAGAACACCATCACTAACACTAACGTCGTTGCAATAACAGCAAAACCAACTTCTCTTGTGCCTTTGTATGCAGCAAGCAGTGGCGATTCTCCCTTTTCTAAATGATGGAATATGTTCTCAACAACAACAATGGCATCATCAACCACCAAACCGATGGATAAAATTAACGCCATCAAGGTGATTAAGTTAATCGAAAATCCAAAATAGTAGGCGGCAATAAAAGAAGAGATTAAAGAAACAGGCACAGTAACTGCCGGGATCAACGTGGCACGAGCTTGCCCAATAAAGATATAAAGAACCAAAATAACCAAGCCGCCCGTAATAAAGAGCGTGCTATATACTTCTGAGATCGACCGTTCGATAAATACGGTAGAATCATAATCAATCGCTAATCGAGTCCCCTCAGGTAAAAACTGTTGGATCTTTTCGACTTCCTCATGAACTAGCGTTGCCATTTCTAGCGGGTTCGCATCAGATTGAGGAACAATGCCCATACTTACATTGACAATACCGTCACTTTTAAACGTCGAGTTTTCGTTCTCAGCACCAATGTAAACATCAGCCACGTCTTTTAAATAAATAGGCGTACCATCACTCGCCGTTTTCACAACAAGATAGTTAAAATCATCCGCTTTGTTATAAAGACGCTCAGTTCGAACCGACATTACGATGGCATCATTTCGAACTTCCCCCCCGGGGCTTTCAATATTTTCAGAACGAAGCGCGGCAGTAATATCTGAAGCAATAACACCACGTCCAGCCATAAGCGCGGGTTTTAGTTTAACGTACATAACCTTGTACAAACCACCCGAGATATCAACCGAACTGACGCCATTAATTAAACTAAAACGGTCAATCAGCACACGCTCGGTATAATCCGTTAATTCAGTTCGATCCATTACGCTTGAACTTAAATTAATATAAACCGACGCTTCACCACTGCCATTATTTTTAAATACAATCGGGTCATCTGCTTCATCAGGTAATCCACTTTGAGCTCGAGCAACGGCATCACGGACATCACTCACCCCTGTATTTAAGTCATACCCTAAATCAAACGTAATCGTAATACGTGACATGCCATTTCGAGTCGTTGATTCGATCTCATCAATGCCACTAATACCGGATAATTGATCTTCCAATACTGAGGTGATTTGGTTTTCCATAATGGTCGCAGAAGCGCCATCATAAGTCGTGCTAACCGACACGACTGGACTTTCAATATCCGGCATTTCACGTACGGCTAACTTGCTAAAAGACACCGCACCAAACACACACAACAACAAACTTAGAACAATGGCAACTACTGGCCTTTTTACTGACGTATCAGATAACCACATTATTGAACCTCAGCTTTTATCGTCTCAGCATCTGTTGAGATCATTTTAACCGTTACACCATCACGCATATTGACAAGACCTTGAACAACAATGTCTTGGCCTATATCCAAGCCTTTTTCAATAACCACTCGGTTTTCTACACGAGCACCTAAAATCACTTCCGTACGAATCACTTTATTATCATCACCAATGACATACACATAACGTTTTGTACCTGAATACTCAAGTGCTTGAACAGGAATAATCGGTGCATTGATAGCAGGGAAATCCAACGTTGCGGCCATTAACATACCCGGCTTCATTTTTAGTTCTTTATTAGGAAAATCAATTCGAATGCGTAAATTAAGTGTTTCTGCATTTATACGAGAATCAATACCAACCACTTCACCAGAGAACTCAAGATCTCCCCATGCTTGGCTCTTAGCCTCGACTTTCATCCCTGTTGATAGCATTGATAAATAACGCTCAGGCACTTGTAAATCCAATTGCATTAAAGAAAGGTTGTCCAATGTAAGTAATTCACTACCAACACTGACCATTTTACCTAAGCTAAAATCAATAAAACCAACCGTTCCGGCAAAAGGCGCTGAGATATGTAAGTCACGTAATTCAGCATTTGCGGCTTCTAAACGTGCCTGTGCAATATTTACACTGGCTTTTTGCCCATCAATCTCAGTTTGAGTAATCGCATTCTTTTTCGACAAACGCTGAAACTCTTTTAATTTACGTTGTTCATCATGTAAATACGCTTGAGCCTCTTTTATTACCGCTTTTGCTTTATCATCATTTAACTGAATCAATAGCTGACCTTTTTTCACCGTTTGATTGGCCTTAATCGCAATACGATCGACTTTTCCTGAAACTTCAGGTGAAATAATGACGGATTCTGCGGCTTCAAGCTTTCCAATTAACGATAAAGACTGAGATATCTCATGAGTTGCTACTTCTTCAGCAACAACAGCAACAGATTCATTACTAGTTGGTCTTTTAGCATAAGAAGGTGTAGATAAAGTACATGCTAATAAAACGGCAAGGGCGATAGACTTTGTTTGATTCATACTGTGACTTATTTTAATTATGGAATTCAGTTAGTGAACATAGTTTACCAAGTGAAAAGGCATTTGTTCGTCAATGAATGTAAAGATGACGCAATAAACTGTAAAAACAATCACTTCAATCTATCTACTATTCACTCATTTAGTTCATAAATGGTGATTTTTAACCCTTTATGACGAAAAAGTCAGCATTCAAATCAAAAAACACATAAAAGTGCTTTACAGAAAAACGAAGTTTGCTATTATTCGCTCCGAACTTGGCAAGGTCGTTGGGAAAACTCTTGTTAAGTATAAAAATCTCTCGTTGGGGGGGTTCCCGAGTGGCCAAAGGGAGCAGACTGTAAATCTGCCGCGTAAGCTTCGATGGTTCGAATCCGTCCCCCCCCACCATATTTTTCTTAATTGTTTGAATTAACGATTAAGATAACTTGATTACTCCGTTGGGAAACGAGTTAATTAAGTATAAAAATCCCCGTTGGGGGGGTTCCCGAGTGGCCAAAGGGAGCAGACTGTAAATCTGCCGCGTAAGCTTCGATGGTTCGAATCCGTCCCCCCCCACCATATTCTTCTTAATTGTTTGAATTAACGATTAAGATAACTTGATTGCTCCGTTGGGAAACGAGTTAATTTAGTATAAAAATCCCCGTTGGGGGGGTTCCCGAGTGGCCAAAGGGAGCAGACTGTAAATCTGCCGCGTAAGCTTCGATGGTTCGAATCCGTCCCCCCCCACCATATTCTTCTTGATTGTTTTTATTAACGATTAAGATAACTTGATTGCTCCGTTGGGAAACGAGTTAATTAAGTATAAAAATCCCCGTTGGAGGGGTTCCCGAGTGGCCAAAGGGAGCAGACTGTAAATCTGCCGCGTAAGCTTCGATGGTTCGAATCCGTCCCCCTCCACCATTATTTATCTCGTTAGAGATCGAAAAGCCAATTCAGAAATGAGTTGGCTTTTTTGTGCCTGTTAAGAAAATAAATCATATTCTCCTCTTTTTAGCCTTGCCAAAGGAACTGTATAAATATACAGTTAATAATATATTTCATATTACCGCCTCATTAATTAGATTCTCAAGCCAATTAATGCCGTTGGTATACATAGAGACCATTGAAATGCACATTGCAGAAGTACAAAAAAATCAAGAACAACCTTCACAATGGAAAACATGCAGTTTATGTAATAAAGAAGCGTTTTGTTCTCCTTCCACAAGTGTAACAATGGCGTGGATCAAAGCAGGATTAGGGCAACAAAAATGCACATGGCGTTGTGAAACTTGCCAACCGACAGCCCGGTTAATGAATTAAACTTTATCGTAAATTAGTGGTAATATCATTGTATTAAAAGATCCTCGCTCAACTAGGATCATAAGAAAAACAAGGACTTTAACCACTATGAAAGTAATCTCATTTAATATTAAGTAATAATTAAATATATTACTTTTCAGATAGTTAAGATACTTAGCTAGTCTCACTTGTTACAAAAATGACTACACCTCCATATTTATGACAACAGATACAATGAAACCCCTTACTGGTAATGCCTACCTTCTCTCTTTGGCGGTAAAATGTAGTGGGCGGTATTTGCCTGTAAAGAAGCGATAGTCTTCGGGATATTACCTGCACTATTTAGTGACATTGTGTACAACATATCCAATGGCAATCGACGCTTGCGGATCGTTACTATGCCAGCCTCTTCTAAACATTGGTTAATAAATTCAGGAGGTAAGATATCACTGAGTTTTCCGAGAGATTCCGAATCAGGAACGAAACCATTGACGAGTCTTAAAGCTTTAGTTAGTTGCATAAAAAATCCGATATTGGTTACCCAATATCGGATTTTGAAGACTTTTAACGATCAGTCAAATGATCTCAAAAATATCTTAACTGATCGGCATTAGCCCCTTACTGGGGCTTTATATTTTACTAACTAAATCAGGCCTAAGAGGACAATTTATCAACCGTAGCCATTAAATCTCCTCTTCCATCTCAATATATCACTGAGCTTTCTATTCAGCTTTATACACGCCTATCCTGTTGAGCCTGAACCCATGAACGCATCCAACACGAGCGCATTTTCTCTGCTACTTGCTGAAATGATATGTTCAAGTAATCAATAGACTTCTCACAAGGATGTTTCCCCTGACAATATTAACAGCCTATACCTTCATATATAAATATAAGACACTTAACCAGTAACATTAAATGGCATCAATAATTGTTTTTATGATAATTTGAATTGATTTATTATTGCCTTAGTATCACTAACCTCTGTATTAATAATATACATTTCATCTGCAATATTCTCTGAAATTTTAACGCTACTTACTGTAATATCATTTACATTCACAGCATTAATATTGATTTCATTTATCACGGTTGTTTGTTCTTCGGTGGCTGCTGCTATTTGGTGACTCATTTCTGATAGTGAATAAAGGTTATTTGAAACGTCTTCAACATGTGTTTTTGCGGTATCAATCTGATCAACACAAGAAAGCATTAATTGATTGCTTTCATCCATTTTATTTCTAACGTCTAATATTCTTCCTTGAAGTGTACTTATGATTTTTTCAATATTAACAGTAGATTCTTGTGTTCGTTTAGCTAATACTCGGACTTCATCAGCAACAACCGCAAAACCACGACCTTGCTCTCCTGCTCTTGCTGCTTCAATAGCAGCATTTAAAGCTAAGAGGTTGGTTTGATCAGCTATGTTGCTAATCATGTCTAATACGCTTGCTATTTCTTCACTGTCTGTTTTCAGCAAATCAACAATGTGATCACACTCGTTTAAACTTTCATTTGTTGTATTTATTGCGTTGTTAGCTTGTTCGATAATCAAACAGGTATTGCTACACTGGTTTGATGATTCTTGTGTTAATTCTGCCGATGTAACAATGTTATTTGCCACTTCATTTGCAGTACATTGCATTTCATTAATGGCGGTAGCTAACTGGTTAATATGATCCATTTGAGAAGACATCGCTATTTTATTTTCATTAACGATTTCATCAATTCTATCTACACTATTCTTATTACTTTCAATCGACGAATAGACAGACGTTAATTTTTCTGAAATACTTTCTCTAAATTTTCTTAGATTACTCATAATTGAACCAATTTCATCTGCTTTGAATTTATTTGATTCGATAAAATAGCACAACTCACTTTTCTTCAAATCCAGTGAAACAAATCTTAAAATTGCGTTATTGATTAGATTGATTCGCCCGGTTATATCTTTCATTACATATAAAACAAAAGCCATACTCAAAGCTAAAATAAAAATAAATAAGATCATAGTATTAATTAATGAATTGTCTCTACGCTCTTTTTCACTTACTCTGTAGTCGCTAACATACTGCATATTTACATTGATAAGTCTAGCTATTAAAGGATAGATTTCCTCAATAATTACTTTACTATTTTCATAATTTTCAAGATCGTAAGAAATGTTCTTATACTCGTCTATTTTATCTAACAGAAGTCCGTATACTTTCTCGTCTTCTTCATTAGCTGAAAAAGTGCTGTAAATATGTAATTCTTCTTCAAGTTTTTTGAAAGTATTTGTCCTGATTTTTATCGCATTTTCTTTATTTATATTACTAAAAGCAATTAAATCATAACGTCTAACTACGTTTATGCTTTGTTCAATTTCAATGATGCTTAACAATGAAGAAAATACATCCTCAAAAAGATAAACCTCCCTTTCATTCGCGTGGTTATTATTTGCGGTGAATACTGCTAAAGATGCCACAGCAATCAATATCACAATAGCGAGTAAAGAGAGAAACGTTTGTTTTACAGATAACTTTAACATTTTATATTATTTCTTATTGAGGTTAATAAATACAAATACCGAGAAAACAATGAATAGAATCTGCGATCATTATGGAAAGAGGCGTCTGTTTTAAGATATTCTAGCTCATTTATATAAAAAATCCGGAACCAATAATTGGTTTCAGATTTAACTGTAATATTCCATTCCATCAAGATGAAAAATTACGTCGCATAATTTTTTATTTACTTAATATCTTTACTTCCTATTTATTATCATAGCTTGAGTAATTTCAGTCACAAAACCCATCAAATTCACTAAGGTCAACATACAACCATAAATAGATTTTTTATTGAAAATATATGGCAAGCCAAACGTGCGAGGACATAATACTCAAAGAAATAATAACCACAACTTATATGTTTAAATATAATTAACACATTTGAATATAATTTACATATCATTAACTTGCAGAAAATTACATGTGATGGCGTATAACATTGATTCTTATAGCAATAATAAATAATTTGTTGCAAAAATTAATTTAACGTCAAGATCCCATAATCTTTCATATGATTTCGTAGCTAATGACTAATTCTGAATTTAAATGAAAACACTTTGCACCAGACATTATACTTTGATGCTTACGTTGGTATGATTCGACACCAATTAGTTACGTAAATCTCAGTGATATGCTCACAGAGCGAGGCATATCGGTTAATAGCTCCACTATCTACCATTGGTTTGTTGAAAATCCTTTGGTTTTAAAGCCTGTCACAACACTAAATCGTATACTTATTGGATGTCCTTCGCCATTCATAGATACCGCAGCTACGAAAGGACGCTTTCCTTTTGCGCCTCTGCCACGAGTGCCACGTTGAACCCCTCCCCAATAAACGTTATCTAATTGAATTTAACCATTCAATGGGGTTTCATCGTCTCGTTCTTTCATTGCTTGCATCAGCTTATGCTTCATACCCATGCTGCGTTATAAGAAATACCAAGCGGTCAAGAGAGCTCTAATGCTGAAATGCCATTCTTCTCTTGAGTGATGAGATAAATAGTTAAAAACCATATATTTAATAGCAATTTTGACGCTGAAAACAAGGTTCCTGAAGTTAATGAGCCTTGGTAATGACACTGATTACATTGGAAAAGCTGTCTTGCTTTAAGCTCGCAGTATTTATCATGGCCGCAATTGTCACAACGATAATCAGAAGGACATCCTATATCGAACAGTCGTTTACGACATTGTTCTTCAGTACCTAACTGTGAAATAAACCCATGTATTGAAATGCTTTTTTGAAATTGGACTTTATTTTAGCCATGATAACCACCTTATTTTTTTACTTCACTTTATAAGCGAAATTTGAGAGGTAATCAGGAAGAATTATATGATGAACTTTATCAGCCAACCTCTGGCCGAGTTTTTAGTTGTGGTTATGGTGTTGTTCATAAATGGCTAACCTTGGCATTACATGATTTACCCAAAGGACAAGCCACTCATGTTTTGAGACATACTTTTGCGAGCCATTTTATGATGAATGGTGGTAATATCTTGGTATTACATAAAATCCTCGGTCATCAGGATATTAAGCAAACTATGGCTTATTCACATTTTGCACCTGATCACCTAAATGATGCGGTTTCGTTAAACCCATTAAATGCCACCAAGTACGACATAAAATATGGCGACAAAGTGGCGGCAGCGGTTAACAACCATTAGTTTTCATTGTCCTTATTTAGTTTTGATCACATAACTAACACATTGAAAACTAAAGAAGCCCTATATAAAACAAGGAGTCTAGAAAACAATGAAAGTAATTAGCTTCAATATAAATGGCCTTCGTGCTCGTCTTCATCAATTACAAGCTATCATTGATAAACACAACCCTGATGTTATTGGTCTTCAAGAGATCAAAGTACATAATGACATGTTTCCAGTCGAAGCCGTTGAAGCCATGGGTTATAACGTGTATTTCCACGGCCAAAAAGCGCACTACGGCGTGGCAATGCTTTGTAAAAAAGAACCAATTTCTGTTCAATATGGGTTTGATACCGATACTGAAGAGCATCAAAAACGCATGATCATGACAACACATGAACGCGATGATGGCTCAAAAGTAACCGTGATGAATGGCTATTTCCCACAAGGTGATAGCATTAAGCACGAAACTAAATTTCCATATAAACGTCAATTTTATAAAGATTTAATGATTCATCTGAATACTCATCATACTAATGATGAAGAATTGATCATTATGGGTGATATTAATATTAGCCCAATAGATGCAGATATCGGTATTGGCGAGCCCAACGCAAAACGTTGGTTGAGAACTGGGAAATGTTCTTTCCAACCTGAAGAGCGTGAATGGCTACAAGCGCTAAAAGATTGGGGATTTGAAGATACTTTCCGCAATCTTCATCCTGAAGTAACCGATCAATTCTCTTGGTTTGATTATCGTTCAAAAGGCTTTGTTGATAATCGTGGCCTTCGTATTGATGTTGTAATGGCTACCCCCTCATTAGCAGGTAAGTGTACTGAAGCGGGTATTGACTACGAATTACGTGCAATTGAAAAACCGTCTGACCACGCACCAATCTGGTCTACTTTTAAATAGTATTAAGCTCTCACCTTTTTAAGGGGGAGCTTTTTTATTGCGTTGCTGTTACGAGTAAAAATAAGCTAGCCCAAAATATTCATTCGATCCCTATTTAATGATTTTGGTTATAGAACCATCGCTTATTTAAACGAGTATTATTGAGGAAATACAATGAAATTATTCATCTTTGATCACTGTCCGTTTTGCATGAAAGCAAAAATGGTCGCAGGAATAAAAAATCTTCCTGTTGAATTTACTTACCTTCAAAATGATGATGTCGATACGCGTATCGAAATGGTAGGTGCAAATATGGTACCTATTTTAGAGAAAGACGACGGCACCTACATGGCTGAAAGCCTTGATATTGCAAAATACCTCGACGAAAACGACCATTACCCGGTCATTGAACAAGGTACTTGTGCTGATGATATTTCAGAATGGTTAAGTAACGTTCGTCCTTTATTTAATAAATTGACCTTTCCTCGTTGGACTAAATTTGATTTACCAGAGTTCGAACGTCCTGAAGCCGTTACTTGGTTTACGGACAAAAAAGAAGCGTTTATTGGGATGAGTTTTGACGATGCTTTTGCCCAAAGCGATAAGTTTATTAATGAATTAACACCTTTATTGGTTGATGTTAACTTCATCACTTTACCTTCAGAGAAAGGAAATAAGATCACTTGGGATGACATCAATTTTTTCCCATTCCTGCGTAATCTGACAGTAGTAAAAGGATTGGACTTCCCTCCTCATTTAAAAAACTATTTAGAAGAGATCAGTGAGCTTACCGGTGTGAATCTATACTTAGATGTCGCGGTATAGCGTTAATGCTAATCAGTGGTTATAGGATCAAAAAAGAGCACATAAAAAGTGCTCTTTTCTTATCATTACGACTATAACCAGCGTTGGTACCAAATAATTTCACCATATTCAATGAAATCAAAAACACTCAAAAATAATGCACAAATCAGTACGAATTTCACTAGCCTTACCAATAAAAGTGATAAGCCCATAACGACCTCCTCAAAGAGTATAATCTGGCTATACTACATTAAAACAAAAAGAGCACAGTTCTGTGCTCTTTTTGATTATAACTTAAAATACAATTAACTTAGTGGTCTCATAAATCTAAGCATTCGTGTCTCTAACTGTTTAAATACAAAAATAATAATGAACGTTAGACACATGTAAAACAAACCTGCCGCAATATATGATTCAAAAGGTGCGTAGTAACGAGAATTCACTAATCGTGCTGCGCCAGTCAAATCCATCAAAGTTACAATGCCCGCAATCGCAGAACCATGTAACATGAAAATTACTTCATTACTGTATGCAGGCAACGCTCTGCGTAATGCACTCGGTAAAATAATGCGTTTATAAGTTTGAAATTGACTCATGCCATACGCTTTTGCCGCTTCAATTTCACCTTGAGGTAAGCCATTAATAGAGCCTCGAACGATCTCCGAAGTATAAGCGCCTGTATTTAATGCAAAAGCAACCAAAGCACAAAATGAAGCATGTTCCCATACTGTGTCTTTCACGGGATAAAATTGATCCATTCCGTAATAAATCAAATACAGTTGGATCAGTAATGGTGTACCGCGAAAGAAATAAATATAGGCCCACGCAGGAACCCAAATTAATGGATTATTGCTGTTTCTAGCAATCGCGGTAGGGACGGCAATGCACAACCCAATAATAAGAGATAAAGCGACTAACCAAACAGTAGTCCAAAGGCCATCCAAATAAACGGGTAGGCTCTCAATAATAATTGAAAAATCCATGCTTACCTCGTATGAATACTAAATTTACGCTCAACCAGTTTTAAAGCACCAGTCGACACGGCAGTGAATAATAAGAAAATACAAGCAACGGTCATATAAAAAGTAAACGGCATTTTGGTTGTACCAGCTGCCATAGAACTAACACGAACCATGTCTTCTAATCCAATGATTGAAACTAAAGCAGTCGTTTTTAATAACACTAACCAGTTATTACCAAAACCCGGTAACGCATGCCTAATCATCTGTGGAAACAAAATACGATGGAAGGCCATTGGACCACTCATACCATAGGCTTTGGCTGCTTCCATTTCACCTCGGTCAACAGCCATAATCGCCCCACGAAACGTCTCTGCCATATAAGCACCAAAAATGAAACCTATCGTGAGAACACCAGCAATAAATGGACTAATTTCTATATAATCAGGAAGGTAGGCAACCCATTCATGATTTGGGTCTGAACTTGTCATCCATTCGTTGATCCATTCATTTGACTCATACAGGCCATTATTCAATAGCATCTGTCCGCCAAAAAATAGCAACATCATTAAGACAAGATCAGGAATACCACGAACAACGGTAGTGTAGACTGTCGCAATAGATCGAGCCCAGCGATACGGCGCTAATTTAGCTAACGCACCTAACATCCCTAAAAACACGGCTAAAATGAGTGATAGCAGTGCGACTTGTAACGTAACTAATGCCCCATCTAAAATCGAGGACTCATATCCTTGCAAATCTAACATACTGCTTCCAAGCTTTCGCTTTAACTATTAGAAAATTGAAAGAGGCTATAGATTACGGCCTCTTTCATATGAATTAGTACTTTTTGTACTTATTCACCATATACATCATAGTTGAAGTATTTTGCTGCAATTTCTTGATAAACACCTTTTTCACGAAGTGAATCAATTGCGGCATTCAATTGTTTTGTTAAATCTTTATCTTGTTTGCGAGTTGCGATACCAAACCCATCACCAAACCATTTTGGATCCGTTAGCGAAGGACCAACAAATTCGTATTCTTTACCGCCAGGTTTGTTTAGTAACCCTTCTTCTAATGCTGATGCATCACCAAGAACAGTATCAATACGACCCGCTTTAAGATCTAGATATGCTTCATCAAATGAGCCATAACGCTTAAGCTCAACACCAGAACCAAAGTTGTCTGTCAAATATTTATCGTGTGTTGTCGCGCGTTGAACACCAACGGTTACCCCTTTTAGACCTTCTTTAGTCATGACTAATTCTGTGCCTTTTTTAGCAACAAATTTATTCGGGATCAGTGCGTATTTCTCAGTGAAATCGATTTTTTTCTTGCGCTCTTCTGTAATAGACATTGCTGCAATAATCGCATCATATTTACGAGCCAATAGTGATGGGATAATACCATCCCAATCTTGAGCAACGATCTTACAACGAGCTTCCATCTCTTTACATAGTGCGTTAGCGATATCGACATCAAACCCTTTCAGTTCACCTGATGGTTCAGTCCAACTAAATGGAGGATATGCCCCTTCAATACCAAATCGAATTTGCTTCCATTCTTTTGCTTGAGCTGCGCCAGTAACGGCTGTAGATGCAACAATTGCTGCTAATAACCACTTCTTCATTTCCTTGCTCCTGTAACTAACTTCATTTTTATTGATTTAATACACTGCGTTATTTCGGTATTGCTTAAAACATCAATAAACCAATCAGTATATTGACGAAATAAATTGCTGTAATCGTTCGGATTCTGGTTCAGTAAAGAGTTTCTTTGGATCCCCCTGCTCTTCGACCAAACCTTGATGTAAAAACATGACATGATTTGATACATCACGAGCAAAAGCCATTTCATGAGTGACAACTAACATGGTTCGTCCTTCTTCTGCCAAGTCACGCATTACGCCTAAAACCTCACCAACCAATTCAGGATCTAAGGCTGAGGTTGGTTCATCAAATAACATGACTTCAGGATCAACGGCGAGTGCTCGAGCAATGGCTGCACGTTGTTGTTGGCCACCAGATAGATGTCCTGGGTAATAATCGCGACGCTCATATAACCCAACTTGCTTTAAAATTTGTTCTGCTTTCTCAATCGCTTCTGCTTTTGGTACACCAAGAACATGTATTGGTGCCTCTATTACATTTTGTAAAACCGTCATATGAGACCAAAGGTTAAATCCTTGAAATACCATAGCGAGGCGTGAGCGAATTCGTTGGACTTGTTTTTCGTTAACTGGGATGGATTCACCAAGGCGGTTATTCTTCATCTCAATCAATTCACCATTAACCCAAATTTCGCCTTTGGTCGGTGTTTCTAATAAATTAATACAACGTAGGAAGGTACTTTTACCTGAGCCAGATGAGCCAATAATAGAGATTACGTCACCTTTGTTGGCTTCCAGTGATATCCCTTTTAATACTTCATTTTGCCCAAAGTGCTTATGTAAATCTTTCACTTCTAGCGCGACAACATCCTTCATGCGCCATAACTCCTAATTTGTCAGTATTGTTATTATATTGAGATCTTTAATACAAACAAAACATAACACCGAGCAACCAAAGTAGCAACAAATCATCAACTAAATATGACATGTGAAACACTTAATTATAAAAATTAGAACCTTCAAATCGATTACTATAATTTGATTTTAATGAAATTAAATTACAGCTTTTTATCTAATCACAGAAAAAAACACAGGAAACTGTCATTTTATTTCACTAAATAACATAAAATGATCGAGATCAATCACCTTTGAAACATATCTGATAAGCTTCAATCGTTAGTTAAATACAAGACAAATCATTACCTATTTTTGCAATTCAGGTAATAAATGTATCGTGATTTGTGACGACATATAAAAGCATACTGTGACCTCGCTAACGTTAATTGATTAACGATTTCTCCATGCTCAAAATTTATGTCACAAATAAATTATATTCGTATAATGATAAACAGACCCTAAAACTAAATGGTTTTATATTTCATATCATTACAAAGGACATCTGCTCGTGAAAAAAGAATACAACCAATTCGATGCTATCGTTCCACCAGATATGGCTAAAAAAGCCGAAGATGTTGGTACTTATAAAGCCACTAAAGCCCCTTTCCAATCTTTTTACCTTGCAATAACTGCTGGTGTATTTATTTCTATCGCCTTTGTATTCTATATTACCGTAACAACGGGTGCTGGCGATGCACCTTGGGGCATGGTTAAACTGGTTGGCGGTCTTGCCTTTAGCTTAGGACTTATTCTTGTTGTTATTTGTGGTGGTGAATTATTTACATCATCTGTATTAACAACGGTTGCAAGAGCAAGTAATAAAATCACAACGAGCCAACTATTAAAAAACTGGTGCATTGTGTATTTTGGTAACTTCATTGGTGCTATGTTTTTTGTTGCAATGATTTGGTTTGCTAAAATGCATTTACTGGATAATGGACAATGGGGCCTTACAGCGATGAAGGTAGCCCAACATAAAATTCATCATACTTTTGGCCAAGCCGTTGCTTTAGGTACATTGTGTAATCTGATGGTTTGTTTAGCGACTTGGATGACTTTCTCTTGTCGTAGTAACTCTGATAAAGTACTTGTGATGCTATTACCAGTTGCAATGTTTGTTGCGGCAGGCTTTGAGCACAGTATTGCAAACATGTTTATGGTTCCACTAGGCATCGCAATTCATGCTTTTGCTAGTCCTGAGTTCTGGACAGTAATCAATGTTGACCCATCAGCATTTGCTGATTTGACAATAAGTAATTTTGTAGTAAATAATTTAATTCCAGTCACCATTGGTAATATTCTTGGTGGCGGACTTTTAGTCGGTATTACTTATTGGAATATTTATTTAAAACCAGACGCTCGTCATTAATTCTTAATACAGAGATCAATGACTGAGTCTATTGTGATTGTTGTTTATTTCATCACAATAGATGTTATAGGAATGCTTGAAACCCAGTACGGCATCCCTTCTTTACTTTAACAAGTAAGCGTCAGTATAATACTTCTTGGGTAGCGTCAACCGCTACCCAAACTTTATTAAAAAAATTGAAGATTTATTGATTTAGTTTAAGGTTTACAAAAAAAGTTTAAGCTATGATTGAAAAATCGAAACGTTAGTCGCAATATGAATGCTTATAGACTAGTTTTTATAACCATCCATATTGTTATTAAATATAGAGTGTACTATTTGCCCATACGGGTTGTGGTCTATTCATTACACCACTGAAAATAGTACGTATTTTTTCTACTAAAAAGGTAGGTATATCATGGCAGAGCAATTTGCTAAAGCTTGGACAGGTTTTGCAGACGGTGAGTGGCAAAACGAAGTTAACGTTCGCGATTTCATCCAAAAGAACTATGCACCTTATGAAGGTGATGAAGAATTCTTAGTTTCTGAAGGTACTGAAGCAACTAACAAGCTTTGGGCTAAAGTAATGGAAGGCATCAAGCAGGAAAACGCAACTCATGCGCCTGTTGATTTTGATACTTCTCTTATCTCTACCATCACATCTCACGATGCGGGCTACATCAACCAAGACCTAGAAACAATCGTTGGTCTTCAAACTGATGCTCCTCTAAAACGTGCAATCATCCCTAATGGTGGTGTACGTATGGTAGAAGGTTCTTGTAAAGCATACGATCGCGTTCTTGATCCTATGGTTTCAAAAATCTATTCTGAATACCGCAAAACACACAATGCTGGTGTTTTCGATATCTACACTAAAGACATTCTAAACTGTCGTAAATCAGGTGTTCTAACAGGTCTTCCTGATGCTTACGGCCGTGGTCGTATCATTGGTGATTACCGTCGTGTTGCACTTTACGGTATTGATTTCCTTATCACAGACAAACTGGCTCAATTCGCTTCTTTACAAGAACGTTTTGAAAAAGGCGAAGACCTAACAGCAACAATGCAACTTCGTGAAGAAATTGCTGAGCAACACCGCGCTCTAGGTCAAATCAAAGTGATGGCAGCTAAATACGGCTGTGATATCTCAGGTCCAGCTACAACTGCTCAAGAAGCAATTCAGTGGACTTACTTCGGTTACCTAGCTGCTGTTAAATCTCAAAACGGTGCTGCAATGTCTCTAGGTCGTACTTCGACTTTCCTAGACATCTACATCCAACGTGATATCGAAGCAGGTCTTCTAACGGAAGAACTAGCTCAAGAAATGATCGATCACTTCGTAATGAAGCTACGTATGGTTCGTTTCCTACGTACTCCTGAATACGATGAATTGTTCTCTGGTGACCCAATCTGGGCAACAGAATCTATGGGTGGTATGGGTCTTGACGGTCGTACACTAGTTACACGTACTAACTTCCGTTTCCTAAACAGCCTATACACAATGGGTCCTTCTCCAGAGCCAAACATCACTGTTCTTTGGTCTGAGCAACTGCCTGTAGGCTTCAAACGTTTCTGTGCGAAGGTATCTATCGATACATCTTCTATCCAGTACGAAAATGATGACCTAATGCGTCCTGACCTAGGTTCTGATGATTACGCAATCGCTTGTTGTGTATCTCCAATGATCGTTGGTAAGCAAATGCAGTTCTTCGGTGCTCGTGCTAACCTTGCGAAAACAATGCTTTACTCTATCAACGGCGGCGTTGATGAGAAACTGAAAATCCAAATTGGTCCTAAAGAAGCACCAATGACAGATGAAGTTCTTGATTACGCTAAAGTAATGGATCGCCTAGATCACTTCATGGATTGGTTAGCAACTCAATACGTTACAGCATTGAACTCTATCCACTACATGCACGACAAATACAGCTACGAAGCGTCTCTAATGGCTCTTCATGACCGTGACGTTCGTCGTACAATGGCGTGTGGTATTGCTGGTCTATCTGTTGCAGCCGATTCACTATCTGCAATCAAATACGCAACAGTTAAACCAATTCGTGACGAAAACGGCATTGCTATCGATTTCGACATCGAAGGTGACTACCCTAAATTTGGTAACAACGACGCTCGCGTTGATGATATCGCATGTGAACTAGTTTCTACGTTCATGGGTAAAATCCGTAAGCTTACTATGTACCGTAATGCTATCCCTACTCAATCTATCCTTACTATTACATCTAACGTTGTATACGGTAAGAAAACTGGTAACACACCAGATGGTCGTCAAGCAGGTGCTCCTTTTGCTCCTGGTGCTAACCCAATGCACGGCCGTGATGAGAAAGGTGCAGTAGCATCACTTACATCAGTAGGTAAACTACCGTTTGCTGATGCTCAAGATGGTATCTCTTACACATTCTCTATCGTACCTAACGCACTAGGTAAAGACGATGACAACCGTCGTTCTAACCTTGCTGGCCTAATGGATGGTTACTTCCACCATGAAGCTAACGTAGAAGGTGGTCAACACCTTAACGTTAACGTTCTTAACCGTGAAACTCTAGAAGACGCAGTTAAGCACCCAGAGAACTACCCACAACTGACTATCCGTGTATCGGGTTATGCTGTGCGTTTTAACTCTCTAACGACAGAGCAACAAGCTGATGTAATCGCACGTACTTTCACTGCGACTCTATAATTCAGCACTAAGTAAGTCATATTTAAGCCCTGCCATTTGGTGGGGCTTTTTTATTTCCACAAATCCCCTCTTAAATCCCCTAATTTCTCTGTGGTTTGCCCTACTTAATTATCCGAAAGTGTAATAAAATGACCTTATAATTATAGTTCGGAGAAATGTCGTCATGTCTGTAGGTCGTATTCACTCTTTTGAATCTTGTGGTACCGTTGATGGTCCTGGTATTCGCTTTATCATTTTTTTACAAGGCTGCTTAATGCGTTGTATGTATTGCCATAATCGCGATACTTGGGATACCCATGAAGGCAAAGAAGTCTCTGTGACTGAATTAATCGAAGAAGCCAAAAGCTACCGTCACTTTATGAAAGCGTCAGGTGGCGGCATTACCTGTTCTGGTGGTGAAGCCATGCTTCAACCAGAATTCGTACGTGATTTCTTTCAAGCAGCACAAGCCGAAGGCATGCACACGTGTTTAGATACCAATGGCTATATTCGTAAGCATACTGATGTCGTTGATGAAGTTCTTGCTGCTTCTGATCTGGTTATGCTTGATATTAAGCACATGAAAGATGAAATCCACCACGATTTTATTGGTGTATCAAATAGACGAACATTGGACTTTGCTCGCTACCTGCATAAGATCGGTAAAAAAACATGGATCCGTTACGTAATTGTTCCTGGCTACACTGATGATGAAGAATCAGCACACATGCTAGGTGATTTCATTAAAGATATGGATAACATAGAGAAAGTAGAATTACTTCCATACCACCAACTTGGTGCTCATAAATGGGAAGCCATGGGTTTAAAATATCCGCTTGATGGTGTTAATCCTCCTTCAAAAGAGACAATGGAAAAAATGGTTGCTATCCTAAGCCAATACCACGATAACGTTAGATACTGATCGTCGCTCATCCCTAAATTTATACAAAATGCCCGACGACGGGCATTTTTATTGGAATAAATAATGTATCAATTAAGCTTTTCACTACAAGAATTTCTCTCGGAATATTGGCAGAAAAAACCCGTCATCATCAAAGGTGGTTTTGAGAACTTTCAAGATCCAGTCACACCTGAAGAATTAGCAGGTTTAACACTAGAAAACGAAGTGGACTCACGCTTTGTTTCTAACTTAAATGGCGAATGGAAAGCAGAACACGGCCCATTAACTGAAGAACTATTTGATACACTGGGCGAAACTAACTGGTCTATTATCGTTCAAGCCGCTAACCATTGGCATGAAGGTGCAGCTGAGTTATTTAAACCATTTAAACAAATGCCAAATTGGTTATTTGATGATGTAATGATCAGCTATTCAGTACCCGATGGTGGCGTAGGCCCGCACATTGATCAATATGATGTTTTTATTATTCAAGGCCAAGGTAAGCGTCATTGGCGTGTGGGTGATATCGGCGAATACGAAGAAGAACATCGTCATGGTGCATTAAAGCAAATTACCGGTTTTGATCCGATCATTGATCAAATCTTAGAACCGGGTGATATTCTTTATATTCCACCAGGCTTTCCACACGATGGCTATGCACTAGAACCATCAATGAGTTACTCTGCCGGCTTCCGCTCTCCAAAAGAACAAGAGCTAGTGAGTAATTTTGCGGATTTCATTATTGAAAATGAAAAAAATGATGTGCATTACCATAATCCAGATCTTAAAGCGCAAGCACATGGCACAGAGATCACCACACAAAGTTTTGAAGATTTAAAAGCCATGATGCTAAATGCGTTGTCGGATGAACAGAGCCTTAAGCAATTTATGGGAGAGTATTTAAGTAACTCTCGCCATCACTTGAACATTTTGCCTGATACTGAGAAGTGGACAACAGAAGAGTTATTGGCTTATCTACAATCAGGTCAAGCTCTGATTAAAGTGGCCGGTGTTCGTGCTTTCTATCATGAAGAAGAAGCATGTGAAGACAACATGACACTTTATATTGATGGTGAGAGCTATGTGTTCCCACTAACAGTAAAAGAGGATGTGATTGCTTTATGTGAATCATCAGAATTTACACTACTTGATATTGAGAACTTACTGCAAGATCCGCACTCAGTGGCTAACCTGCTGCAATTTGTCAACACAGGTTACTGGTTCGTAGAATCAGACGAAGACGAAGAATAAACGGTCATATAATCAATACAATCACAATGAATTGTACGGATTAAATAATAACGCCCATAGGTCTCATCCCATGGGCGTTTTTTATTTACACCGTTTCGACAGTTAAACTTTAAATTGGGACATCAATTGTTTTTGTTGCGTTGATAACGATGAAAGCTCTAAACCTACCGCTTCACCAGAATTGGCTTGTTCTAACATCTTATGGCTTGAATCTCGGATATTACTGACACTTTGATTCACTTCATTAGAAACGGCTTGCTGCTCTTCTGCGGCTCTCACAATTTGCATGTTCATGTCCTGTATTGTCACAACAGCCGCACTGATTTGTTGCAGACTTTCTACCGACAATTTAATCGTCGATGCGCCATCCAGTGCAATCGTATTTCCCTCAGTGATTGCAGTTACAACCGATTTAGTTCCTGATTGTAACTTCTCAATCACGGTGCGAATTTCATCCACAGAATCTCCGGTACGTCTTGCTAACTGACGAACTTCATCAGCCACAACAGCAAATCCTCTTCCTTGCTCACCCGCTCTCGCCGCTTCAATCGCCGCATTCAATGCAAGTAAGTTAGTCTGTTCAGATATTCCCTCAATAACCGATAATATGGCGGTTATATTTGTGCTATTACACTCTAATTCCTGAGCAACAGGGACCGCTTTTTCCATATTACTGACTAAAGATTGAATAACGGACTCAGTCGTCAATATTAATTCTTTTCCTTCATTAGAAGCTGATTCTGCTTGCTTTGCAGCATCAGCGGCGAGTGTTGAATGATCAACCACTAAGCTCGCCGTTTGTGTTAACTCTTCCACCGCAGTAGCAACCATATCGACTTCTCGGAATTGAACATCGCTGCCTTCTTTAGATTGGCTCGCAATAGAACTTGATCGCGCAGCTACATTCGATAATTCATCACTGCTTTGAGCCACATCTTTAATTGTTAATTGAAGTTTTTCTAAAAAAGCATTAAACCAATGTGCCAATTGCCCTACTTCATCTTTACTTTGTACAGCCAAGCGTTGGGTTAAATCCCCTTCACCAGAAGCGATATCTTTTAAACGTAAAGCCACTAATGAAATAGGTTTTACAATCTGTTTCGTGGCAAACCATAAAGCAGTTAACACTAAAACGGTTAAGACTAAACCAACCATTCCTTGCATTAATAAAGATTCATTCCCATGTTCAATAAGTAAACGGTCTAATTTATTGACATCTGCAAACACCGTTTCTCTATCGACTTCAATAATGACTCCCCAACGCTGTGTTTTTAAATTAATAGGCACAAACACAAACAACTTATCTTTATTATCAGACCATATTAATTGTGAGTTTCCAGCAGAGACCCACGAAGGTACCATTGATAATGTATTATTATGAGAATCTAAAGATTGACCAAAAGAGGTGTTTTTCTGATCTGATAATATGAGTTTGCCTTTTCCATTGACGACATAAATCGCACCATCACCATTGAAAATAGCGTTATCAGCTTGAGTGACTAGGTCAGAAAGACGACCTATATCAAGGTCAATACCAATAATTCCTATTGTTTGTCCTTCTTTTATCAAAGGAGTGGTAATAGAACTGATAAGTGTCGTTACCCCATCATTTTCATAATAATAAGGATCAATAATGCACAAACGGCTTTCTTTTAAACTACACGTAAACCAGTAATTCGACGCATCTCCGCTTCCATCTCTTTCTGTGTTACTCAGATCTTTTTCTGTAAAGACACGCATTTCAGTTTCTTTGGTTGCTGATTTAAACCAATAAGGAGCAAAGCGCCCTATTTTATTTGAACTCGCATAACCTGCATCATGATAATTAAAATCTTCCCCATCTAACATATCTGGTTGATATACGCTGTATGCACCATAAATATTAGGGTATTTCTGTACTGGTCTCTTCATCATGTCACTTAAAGACTGACGTAAGTCACCACTGTCCATAAAGGTATCTTCTGCACTTTGTTGAAAAAACAGCGCACTTTCAGCAAGCATTTCAGCTCGATAAATCGCTTCATCTAAGTAAGTTTGAATTTGTTTTGATTGATTTTTTGCTTCTGCCATTAATAGCGTTTGAGTTTGCTTAATAACAGAATCTGACGTCTGCTTTTGAACAACCACTTGATTTTCAATCGAGGAATAAATGGAAAAACTAATGAGCGAAGAAGCAAGGGTAATAAGCCCAATGGCTGCCGCGATGGTTATTTTCCACTGAAGAGAAAGTGACTGCATACAATATCCTTCTATATATGAGTTCATTAAAATCTATTTATTTTTTAACTAGAATAGCTAATTAAAATACTTACCTTTATTTATCGAAAGTTTGCTAATAATATTTAACGAAATTTAAACATTTAGATTTTAGGTATAAAAAAAGCGCGATATAAAAAATTATCGCGCTTAAGCCTGTCACTGGCTGAATTACTTTATATAGAAAACTTAGCTAGTTACCGCTAAACAAGAGACAGCATGAACATCAGTACCTTTAAGCTCAGGTTTTGTTTGTGCACATATTTCCGTTGCTTGTGGGCAACGCGTTCTAAACACACACCCTGATGGCGGATTGATTGGAGAAGGAAGATCCCCTTCTAGCATATCAATCACCTTTGCTCTTTCAAGTTTAGGATCTGGAATTGGTACCGCTGACATTAATGCTTTTGTGTACGGGTGTTTAGGATCGCTAAACAAGGCATCAGATTCACCTAACTCAACTTCGTTACCTAAATACATAACAAGTACACGATCAGAAATGTGCTTAACCACAGAAAGGTCATGAGCAATAAAAACTAAGCTTAAACCTAATTCTTTTTGTAACTCTCTAAGTAAGTTAACAACTTGAGCTTGAATAGAAACATCAAGCGCCGATACTGGCTCATCACAGATGATCATTTTTGGTTTAAGTATCAAGGCTCGTGCAATTCCGATGCGCTGACATTGACCACCAGAGAATTCATGTGGATAACGGTTAATGACGTTTGGTAACAAACCAACCTTCATCATCATCTCTTTTACTCGATCCTTCACCTCTTCTTTCGTAAGTTTAGGATAAAACGTTTGCAGAGGTTCAGCAATGATATCGCCAACAGTCATTCTAGGATTCAAAGACGCCAGCGGATCCTGGAAGATCATTTGAATCTCTTTTCGTTTTTGGCGTAAAGGCTCATCATCCAACTTCGTCAAGTCTTGACCAAGCCAAAGAACTTCACCCTCGGTAGCTTCAACTAAGCCAATAATCGCTCGAGCAAAAGTAGATTTACCACAACCAGACTCACCAACAACACCTAGAGTCTCACCTTCATACAAGCGAACATTCACCCCATCAACCGCTTTTAAGTTGGCTGGTTTTGCCCATGGCCACACTGATTTAGATGCAATACTAAAATGAACTTTTAAGTTTTTAACTTCCAAAAGAAGTTTTTTATCTGCTGACATTACCACGTCCCCTGATCAGAAAAACAAGCACGTAAGCGACCATCACCAAATGGCAGAAGAATCGGCGCTTCTTGCTTACAACGGTCCATAACACGATGGCAGCGCTCTTGATAAGGACAGCCAGTAGGTAAACGCAGTAAGTTAGGTGGATTACCAGGAATCGTTGGTAGTATATCGCCAACTTGATCTAAACGAGGGATCGCTTTTAGCAAGCCTTCCGCATATGGATGACTTGGTTCGTAAAATATTTCATTAACGGTACCGTACTCCATCGTACGCCCAGCATACATCACTAATACTTTGTCACAAGAACCAGCAACAACACCTAAGTCATGAGTAATCATGATAATTGCCGTATTAAATTCACTTTTCAACTCATTCAACAACTGCATGATTTGAGCTTGAATCGTGACATCCAAAGCCGTTGTTGGCTCATCTGCAATCAATAATTTTGGTCGGCATAATAAGGCCATTGCAATCATTACTCGTTGACGCATACCGCCTGAGAACTCATGTGGGTACATCGTTATACGCTTACGAGCTTCAGGGATTTTAACCGCTTCTAACATTCGAACTGATTCTTCAAATGCCTCTGCTTTTCCCATGCCTTTGTGAAGCATTAATACTTCCATTAGCTGGGCACTGACTTTCATGTAAGGATTTAATGATGTCATCGGGTCTTGGAAAATCATTGCCATTTGTTCTGCACGAATTTTATTCAATTCATGTTCTGGTAAATTTAAGACTTCTTTACCTTCAAATTTAGCACTGCCCGTAATAATACCGTTTTTTGCTAATAGACCCATTAATGCGAAAACAGTTTGAGATTTACCCGAACCAGATTCGCCAACAATGCCTAATGTCTCACCTTGCTCTAGTGAAAAATTTAAATCATTTACTGCGGTGACATTGCCATCTTGAGTTGTAAACTCGACACGCAGATCTTTTACATCTAATAAACTCATAATTCTTTCCTGCTTAAATCCGTTAAATAATTAGCTGTCCATACAGAGGATTATCTGTCTTTTGGATCCAACGCATCACGTAAACCATCACCTACATAGTTAAAACAGAACAAGGTAACAACCATAAATAACGCAGGGAAAATGAGCTGCCAAATAGCCACTTCCATGGTTTGAGAGCCTTCTTGGAGTAAAGCCCCCCAACTCGTCATTGGCTCTTGTACCCCTAAGCCAAGGAAAGATAGGAATGATTCAGTTAAGATCATGCTTGGGATAAGTAACGTTGAATATACCGCAACAATACCCAGTACATTAGGCACGATATGACGAGTAATAATTCCCCACTTACTCACACCACAAACATGTGCCGCTTCAATGAACTCTTTACTTCGTAAACTCAATGTTTGTCCACGAACTATACGTGCCATATCAAGCCAAGCAATGGCACCGATCGCAACAAAGATCAGGATAATATTTCGACCAAAAAACGTCACTAGTACAATAACTAAGAACATGAATGGAACCGCGTATAGGATCTCAATAAAACGCATCATAACTCGGTCAACTTTACCACCGACAAAACCAGAGGTTGCGCCATAAAGCGTACCGATAACTACCGCTACCAGTGCCCCTAAAATACCCACCATCAAGGAGATTCGACCACCAACCAAGGTACGTACAAAAAGGTCACGCCCTAAACTATCGGTGCCAAAAAGATGCGTAAGGCTTGGTGCTTCGTGCAATGCATACCAATCCGTATCATCATAAGCGTACTGGCTAAACATCGGTAAAAAGACAACGGAAAGTGTCATTACGGTTAATACACATAGGCTGATCATTGCAGCTTTATTTCTCATAAAGCGTAAACGGGCATCCTGCCATAAACTACGACCTTCAATTTCTAGGTTTTCAGAGAAATTGGCGATCGCTTCTAAATTTTCTTTTTTCGTTAACATGCGTCCGTTCCCCTGTTAATAACGAATTTTCGGGTCAATTATTGCTAGTAATACATCAACGATGGCGTTGAACAGAATGAATAGGAAACCAATCAAAATAGTGATCCCCATTACTAGTGAATAATCACGGTTAAAAGCAGCATTCACAAACAACTTACCAATACCCGGCAAACCAAAAATGGTTTCAATAACCACTGAGCCTGTAATAATACCGACAAATGCAGGTCCCATATAAGAAACCACGGGAAGCAATGCTGGTTTAAGTGCATGCTTTAACACAATGTAACGGTAGCTCAATCCTTTCGCACGAGCGGTACGGATAAAATTACTGTTTAATGTTTCAATCATACTGCCGCGAGTAATACGAGCAAACGTCGCTATATATAAGAATGACATACCGAGAATAGGCAATAACATGTATTTAAACGAACCATCATGCCACCCCCCTGCTGGGAACCAACCGAGTTCAATAGAGAATAAATAAATTAGTGCGGGGGCTAATACAAAGGAAGGCATCACCACCCCAATCATCGCGGTGGACATAATACTGTAATCAAGCCAAGTATTTTGCTTCAATGCCGCTAAAGTACCAATTGATACACCAAACACCACCGTAAAAATAAAAGCAAAAAAGCCGATCTTAGCCGATACAGGCAATGCCGCCTCAACCAGTTCATTTACGGTATAATCTTGATATTTAAATGATGGACCAAAATCACCTTGAATAATATTACCAAGATAGGTTGTATATTGCTCAAAGACGGGCTTGTCCAAACCATATTTGGCGTTGATGTTCGCCATTACTTCTGGAGGAAGTGGACGTTCTGTAGAAAATGGATTGCCGGGAGCAAATCTCATTAAAAAGAATGAGATAGTGATCAATACCAACATTGTTGGAATTGCTTCAAGTATCCGTTTGATAATGAATTGAAACATAATTCATACTTCCAGTGTCTGTGACAAAAATAATTAAAAGATGGATCTAACCACTACATACATTTACTGTATGCAGTGGCTTATACTTATAGTTTTTATTTGCTAAATTTATTTAGCTTTTATGTATAGGTCTTTCGAGTAGATTTTTTCTTCCGCATTTTCAACAGGGAAGCCACCTACTTGTGGAGATAATAGACGAGATTTTACATACTGATAGATAGGAGCAATTGGCATATCTTTCGCTAGTAATTTTTCAGCTTCTAGATAAATTGCAGTGCGTTCTTCTTCAGACGTTGAAGCTAATGCTTTTTCAATTAACGCATCATACTCAGCACTTCCGTAATGTTGACCGCCAGTTGTATTCTTACTAACCATTAATGTTAAGAAGGCAGAGGCTTCATTGTAATCACCACACCAGCCAGCACGCGCTACTTCAAATTGACCTTGGTCTTTTGAATCTAGATAGGTTTTCCATTCTTGGTTTTCTAAAACAACTTCTAAGCCAAGAGTCTTCTTCCACATAGAACCGGCAGCGACTGCAATTTTCTTATGGTTTTCTGACGTATTGTATAGAAGAGTAAATTTCAGTGGATTTTCTGGACCAAATCCAGCTTCAGCTAATAGACGTTTTGCTTCAGCATTACGTTCATCTTGAGTCATTTTACCGTAAGCTGGTAGCTCAGGATTAAAGCCTGCGGTGATCTCTGGTGTTAGGAAATACGCAGGTTTTTGGCCTTGACCTAAAATAATGTCAGATATAATTGGGCGGTCAATCGCGTAAGAAATCGCTTTACGAACTCGAACATCATCAAAGGGTGCTTTTTTCGTATTAAATGAATAATAGTAAGTACATAGACTACCCACTACCGACACTGATTCTGGCTCTTCTTTTTTCAAGCGCTTAAAGTGTTCAACCGGTAATTCATTAGTAAAGTCGAGTTCACCAGAAAGAAAACGGTTCATTTCTGAGACTTGATTTTCAATCGGTAAGAACGTCACTTTCGTCAGTTTTGTATCGGCATTATCCCAATATTGCTCGTTACGAGTTAATTCTAAACGTTCGTTCACAACCCATTTATTTACAACAAATGCACCGTTACCAACGAAATTACCCGGTTTGGTCCACTGGTCACCAAACTCTTCGATTGTGGCTTTATGAACAGGCATCATTGTTGTATGCCCCATCATCATCACAAAATAAGGAACGGCAGTATCAAGTTGAACTTCTAATGTATTTGCATCAATCGCTTTAACACCTAGCTCACTTTTGTCTTTTTTACCTGCAACGATGTCTTTTGCATTCGCCATCTTAGTATATTCCATATACCAAGAGTATGGAGAAGCCGTTGCTGGATCAACTGCACGTTGGAAGCTGTATACAAAATCATCCGCAGTGACAGGATCACCATTTGACCACTTAGCGTCTTTACGTAAATGGAAAGTGAATTTTTTATTATCGGTCGTTTCCCAACTCTCTGCGACTCCAGGAATGGTATTACCTGCCGCATCTTGATTAACAAGACCTTCAAGTAAATCACGAATAACGTGAGACTCAGGTACACCTTGAGATTTATGAGGATCAAGAGTTGCTACTTCTGTTCCATTACCACGAGTCAATTCTTGAACGTCGGCATAAACAGAATCAGTTGATACTGCTTTTTCAGCAGGTTTTGTTTCTTTTACTGGTTGCTCTGCGGTTTTATCTCCACAGCCAATAAGTGTCAGTGACAGGCCACCAAGCAAAATTGCTTGTGTAATTTTATTTTTATACATGCATTAACTCCAATACATTTTTTTGCATCCATGACAATCTTCGGACAAAGCGATTTGCCAATCATTTTAATGTTCTAAAAAACGTTAAATACGTCTAAAAAACATAAAATCCTTCGAAGAATCGTGGGCAACATTATCAATCATCGAAGTAATTTGCCACATTTTTGTCACAAAATGCCCGATAACTTTTAATATCATCACAATTAGCAGAATAAAACTCCAATAAAGGAAGAGCAATTGATTGCTTGATATACAAAAACTAAATAAGCGAGCATTAATTATCTATTCAACTGTTTTTTAATAAAAAATCAGAGTTTAACTCCAATTAACCACACAAAAAGTAAACATATAGCCACATAAAAAAGAATAAAATTAGCTTTTATTAGCTTTAGTTACTACGCGAATACCACTCTATATTTTATAAATCAATATTCGATATATAAAAATTCGCGTCACTATGAAATTCATTCGGCCCCATTTCATACAACTTTCAATATTGTTTTAGTTTGCTGCAAAACTCAGAAAGTCGAATTGAACTATCAAAAACTTCAGTAACACTGGGGGTAATGCTGTTCTTTACAGCAGATATTTGTATCCATTTGTGGATAATTTAATCAAGGATGTTACTTTATGTTTAAAACTAAACTTGGGTTTTGCACTGCGGCAATCACTCTTGCCCTCTCTGCCCCTACGTATGCAGCCGTTCCTGGCCAAGCCATTATTTCTTGGATGGAAACGGATTTTTCAATCATCGATGTAGACCAAGCGGCCACTTCTTATAAAAATCTCGTTACCGTTAAAGAGTTTGCTGAAGTTCCTGTTACTTGGGATCGCTGGTCAGGTGAATCCGCTGAAACATGGAAAGTCTTATTGAATGGACAAATCGTCCATGAAGAATCTATCTCTGCTACTGCCTCTCAAAAAGCCTCTACCGTCCTTCAAGTCAGACAAGGCGGCCAATACTCAATGACGGTTCAGCTGTGTAACGGCACAGGTGCAGTAGAAGAATGTAGTACAAGTGCGCCAAAAGACATTGTTGTCGCAGATACTGATGGCAGTCATTTAGATCCATTACCAATGAACATCGATCCTGCAAATGGTAATTACACAACCCCTGAGGGTATGGTCTCTGGTGCTTACTTTGTTGAATGGGGCGTTTACGGTCGTAAATTTGCCGTAGACCAAATACCGGCACAAAATCTAACTCATATTCTTTATGGCTTTATTCCTATTTGTGGTCCTAATCCCTCTTTAGGTGAAATCGAAAACGGAAACAGTTTAGCGGCTCTAAATCGTGCGTGTGCTGGCACTCCTGATTATGAAGTTGTTATTCATGACCCATGGGCAGCCGTTCAAATGCCGCAGCCACAATCCGGTCATGTACATAGCACGCCATATAAAGGAACCTATGGTCAAATGATGGCTCTTAAACAACGCTATCCAGACCTGAAAATTGTTCCTTCTATTGGCGGTTGGACTTTATCAGACCCTTTCTATGACTTTGTTGATAAATCTAAACGTGACATTTTCGTCACTTCGGTTAAGAAATTCCTTAAAACATGGAAATTCTACGACGGCGTTGATATTGACTGGGAATTCCCAGGTGGTGACGGTGCAAGTTCGACCGGTGGTGACCCTGTAAATGACGGCCCAGCTTATGTTGCTTTAATGCAAGAGCTGAGAGCTATGCTTGATGAGTTAAGTGCTGAAACAGGAAAAACTTATGAACTAACGTCTGCGATTGGTGCTGGTTACGATAAAATTGAAGATGTTGATTATGCAGCAGCCTCTCAATACATGGACTACATTTTTGCCATGACTTATGATTTCTTCGGTGGTTGGAATAACGTCGTTGGACATCAAACTGCGGTTTACTGTGGCTCACATATGTCACAAGGTGAATGTGATGGCACAGGATTAGACGATAAAGGCGAACCTAGAAAAGGCCCAGCTTATACCATCTCTAATGCTATCGATTTACTGCTAGCGCAAGGTGTTGATGCTAAGAAACTGGTTGTTGGTGCTGGTATGTATGCTCGTGGTTGGACTGGCGTGACACGTGAAAGCATGACTGATCCAACAAACCCAATGACAGGCGTTGGTAATGGTAAAGTTGCGGGTTCTTGGGAAGCTGGCGTTATTGATTACAAAGATGTCGTCACTAATTACGTAAATAAAGCAGGCGTAGAAGTAGGTTACGATGATGCCGCACAAGCAGCTTTTGCTTATGACCCAAGTAATGGCGATCTAATTACTTATGATAATAAACAATCTGTATTAGCAAAAGGGGAATACGTTCGCTCTTTAGGTTTAGGGGGTTTATTCGCATGGGAGATAGATGCTGATAACGGTGATATTCTTAATGCAATGCAAGAAGGCCTTGCTGGTGGAACGGTAACCCCTCCTGCGAATAAAAAACCAATTGCTAATGCTGGTGTCGATATTACGGTAACCACTCCAGCAACAGCTCAACTTGATGGTTCATTATCATCAGACAGTGATGGAACAATCGCATCTTATACTTGGACTCAAATATCTGGACCAGCGGTAGCGTTAAGTAATCACAATACGGTTAATGCTAGTTTTGTAACTGATGGTTTTATTCAATCGGAAACTCTTCAATTCACCTTAACGGTAACGGATGATAAAGGCGCAACAGCTTCTGATTCAGTCTCTGTAGTCGTAACCGTTAAAGGAACTGAGCCGGTTAATACCCCACCAGTAGCCATAATTATTGCACCAAGTTCGGTTAATAAAGGGGATGTAGTAACGCTAGATGCCTCTTCTTCTACTGATGCAGAAAGTGACCCTCTAACGTTTACGTGGGCAGTTCCATCAGGAATCGATGCAACGGTTACAGGGTCTACAGTCACCTTTATTGCTGATTCTTATACGGTAGATACTCCACTATCATTCTCTGTCACAGCAAATGACGGACAAGCATCAAATACAGTAACAGTAAGTGTTACTGTGCTAAAAGATGCAGGAGATCCGCCTGTAACTTGTGATAATGCATGGGATGCATCCGCTGTTTATAATGGTGGTGACCAAGTTTCTAACTCAGGTAAAGTATGGGAAGCTAAATGGTGGACTCAAGGTGATGATCCATCGACCTCTGGTGATTGGGGAGTATGGAAAGAAGTAGGTATCTCTGCTTGTAACTAATACCAACTTATTATAATCAATATAAAAAAGGCCAAATTCATGACTTTGAATTCGGCCTTACTTTTTATCAATTAGAACTAAGTATAATTACTTACCTAGTGCTTCTTTATAATGGCTTCGGCAAACGGATACATATAATTCATTACCACCAATAGCAACTTGATCACCATCAGCAATAGCAACACCATGCTCATCAGTACGAATAACCATGTTCGCTTTACGACCACAATGACAAATGGTTTTTAACTCAACCAATTTATCAGCCCATGATAATAAATATTTACTGCCTTCAAATAGCTCACCTAAAAAGTCAGTACGTAACCCATAACATAACGCTGGGATATGCAATTTATCGACGACTTCTGTTAATTGGTAAACTTGTTCTTTCGTTAAAAACTGGCATTCATCGATTAATACACAATGTATTTTTTTTGCTTCATGCAGCGTTTTAATCGTTTCAAACATATCCATATCGGTATTAAATAAATGCGCATCGGCATCTAAGCCAATACGAGAACTCACTTTTCCTACACCATAACGATCATCAATAGCCGCAGTAAAAATCGCAGGATTCATTCCGCGTTCTTGGTAATTAAAAGACGATTGAAGAAGTGTTGTTGATTTACCCGCATTCATTGCCGAGTAATAAAAGTACATTTGAGCCACAAATGTGTCCTCTATTAAAGTTTAAAAATTTGGTAATAAAAAAGGCTGGAAAAACCAGCCCTTTACATAAAACGGTTTATATTATTTACGACGCCAAGTTGTTCCTTCTGGGCCATCTTCTAATACAATATTTAACGCTGCGATGGCATCACGAGCGGCATCGGCTGCTGACCAATCTTTTGCTGCACGAGCATCGTTACGCGCTTTGATCAATGCTTCTATTTCAGCCACTTCATTATCACTGCCGCTATCACCTTGTAAGAAAGCTTCTGGTTCTTGTGACAATAAACCTAATACCTCAGCCAATTCACGCATTAATGCACCAAGTTTCGATGCGGCTTCGATATTTTCGGTTTTTAAACGGTTTACTTCACGCGCCATTTCAAACAACACTGAATAAGCTTCTGGTGTATTGAAATCATCATTCATTGCCGTAGAGAAACGAGTAACAAACGTTTCACCACCCGCAGGTGTCACCGTTAAATCAAGGCCACGTAACGAAGTATATAGACGCTCTAATGAAGAACGAGCTTGATTTAAATTCTCTTCGCTGTAGTTCAATTGACTACGGTAATGACCAGACATTAAAAAGTAACGAACCGTTTCTGAATCGTAATGCGCTAATACGTCACGGATAGTAAAGAAGTTGCCTAATGACTTAGACATCTTTTCACGATCAATCATCACCATACCACTGTGCATCCAAGTATTTACGTACTTAGCGTCATGCGCACAACATGATTGAGCAATTTCATTCTCATGATGTGGGAACATAAGATCAGACCCCCCACCATGTATATCAAAATGATTACCTAGAATAGAAGAGTTCATCGCAGAACATTCAATGTGCCAACCGGGACGACCGGGACCCCAAGGGGATTCCCATGTAGGCTCACCTGGTTTAGACATTTTCCATAAAACAAAATCCATTCCACTGCGCTTAACACTTGTTTCTTCAAGAGTCACACGAGAGCCCGCTTGAAGCTGTTCAAGATCTTGACGAGAAAGACGACCATATTCATCAAATTTCTTTACTTCAAACATTACATCGCCATTTGAAGCAACGTATGCAAAGCCACGTTCAATTAAGCGCTCAACTAATTCTACAATTTCCGTAATGTATTCAGTCGCTCGTGGTTCAACGTCTGGACGTTTCATTTTCAAAGCATCAAAATCCGCATGCATTTCTGCGATCAAACGTTCAGTTAGTGCTTCACAGCTTTCGTTGTTTTCAGCAGCACGTTTAATGATTTTATCGTCAATATCAGTGATGTTACGAACAAATGTAAGATCGTAGCCTAAAAAACGTAAGTAACGAGAAATCACATCAAAAGATACAAAAGTACGACCATGGCCAATATGACACAAATCGTAAATCGTAACCCCACACACATACATACCGACTTTACCTTCGGTAATTGGTTTAAATTCTTCTTTTTGGCGTGTTAGGGAATTATATATTTTCAACATGTTCTTTTTTTACTCGTTATTTGTTTTAAGGATATATAAAGGCTATTAAACCTATAATAAGTAATGATAGCAAGAAAATTCCCTGTAGATCCGACTTAATCTTAGGTAAAATAAAATTCTATTTAAATACAATTACAAAGGTAATTCCATGATCATCCTTCACACTTCTTTTGGTGACATTACAGTTAAACTTCATGAAGACAAAGCACCAGTAACTTGTGCTAACTTCCTACAATACTGTCAAGATGGTTTCTACGACAACACACTTTTCCACCGTGTAATTGATGGCTTTATGGTTCAAGGCTGCGGCATGACTGCTGGTCTTGAAGAAAAAACAAGCCGCGCAACAATCAAAAATGAAGCAAACAATGGCCTAAACAATAAAGTAGGCACATTAGCGATGGCTCGTACTATGGAACCGCATTCTGCAAGTTCTCAGTTCTTCATCAACGTTAATGACAACAAATTCTTAGACTTTAAATCAGAGTCTGTAGATGGTTGGGGTTACTGTGTATTTGCTGAAGTTGTTGACGGCATGGACGTAGTAAACAAAATCAAAGGTGTTGCAACTGGTAACTACGGTTACGTACACCAAGATGTACCTGTTGAAGAAGTATTCATCACTGGTACAACAATTACAGAATAATTGTTCTTTTTATGCCAGCGTTAATCGCTGGCATTTTATCTACTACAATGTGACTTATGACTATCCTATTTATCTCCGATCTGCACCTCTGCCCTACTCGCCCTGAAATCACAACCTGCTTTCTTGATTTTATGGAGAATGAAGCCGTACACGCTAAAGAGCTGTATGTCTTAGGTGATCTCTTCGAATTTTGGATTGGTGATGATGATAACTCTTCATTTAGTTCATTAATTAAAAATGCCTTTACGACATTAACCAACCAAGGTGTCCATTGTTTTTTCATCCAAGGAAACCGTGACTTTTTATTAAATAAACGATTCTGTAAAGAAACGGGCATCACCTTACTTGCCGATCATACCGTAATTGATGTTGATGGAAAAAAAGTGCTGATCATGCATGGTGACACGCTTTGCATTGACGACGTTAAATATCAAGAATTCAGAGCAAAAGTTCATCAACCGTGGCTACAGTGGGTTTTCAATCGTATCCCGTTATTTATTCGCCAGCGTATTGTCAAAAATGTACAAGATAAAATAAAAGAAAAAAAACAGCATAAAACATTATCAATAATGGATGTCACCCAAAGTGAAGTCGAAAGAGTCATGCATAAAGAAGGCGTCAACCTATTAATTCATGGTCATACTCATCGTCCAGACACTCATGTTTTCACAGTAAATGATAATCAAATGACAAGAATTGTGCTTGGAGATTGGTACACACAAGGCTCAATACTTACCTATAAAGACAATACATTTACACTTTTAAATAAAAGCTTTAAATAACTCACAGTTATAAGCGTTCATTTGGTGCTTAATCATTATTGAGACATAGTTTTTTTGTGTAAATACGATTATCATTAAAACTCATTGTTCCAGTATGCTGTAGAGAAAAGAACTCATGTATTCATACGTTGCTCGTCAACCTATTTTAGACCTAAAAAAGAACACGATTGGGTATGAACTCTTATTTAGAGACGGGCCTAAAAATACATTTCCTGCAGTAGAAGCTGAAGAAGCAACGAGTCGTCTATTATCAGACCATTTTTTAAGTTCCCATTGTAATGCGACCAATGACAAATTAGGTTTTGTAAACTTTCCACAGCAAAGTTTATTAAACTTAGTACCTACGTTATTTAATGCTAGCAACCTCGTTATTGAAATTCTTGAAGATTGCATTCCTACCCCCGAATTGCTTGAAGCGATTAAAACGCTATCCGAACGAGGGTATAAGCTTGCTTTAGACGATTTTGAGCCAAGCCCTCAATGGACACCTTTTTTACCTTATATCGACATCATAAAGTTTGATATGCGTGTAACTCCAGTTCTAAAAGCAAAACTATTTATACGCCACTGTGCAAAATACAACATTGTATTTTTGGCTGAAAAAGTAGAAACATACGAAGAGTTCGAGCAAGCAAAAGAAGCTGGTTTTACGTATTTTCAGGGATATTTCTTTAGTAAACCTGAAATGTTGCAACAACGTGCGATTCAACCCAATCAACTGTCAATAATACAGTTGTACCAAGAAATATCTGCTCCTACTGTTAATTTTGTGGCGGTTGAAAAACACATTGCTCAAGATGTTTCGTTATCTTATAAATTGCTGAGATTTGTCAACTCATCATCAGTAATAGACAAGCCTATCACGTCATTCAAGCAAGCTTTAGTATATCTTGGTGAAACCAAATTACGTCAATTCGTATCTTTGGTTGCTGTCGCTCATGCAACCCAACATAAGCCTCAATCTCTTTATACATTGTCGATCCATCGCGCTAAATTGTGCGAATTGATCGTTAATAAAACAAAAATCAACTTAGAACCAAGCCAAGCCTTTTTAGTCGGTTTATTTTCGTTATTAGAGCCATTATTAGATCAACCCTTAGAAGTATTGATCCAACATCTCCCTATTTCAGATGAAATAAAACACGCCCTAACATTAAGAAAAGGCCCTCTTGGATCTCTTATCCTTGCGATAGAGAGCTACGAAAAAGCCGATTGGGACATTGTCGCTAAATGTTGTTCTGATCTACATATCACTGAACAAGAATTCTCAGCTTGTTATAATGAATCCGCTGAATGGGTCGATGATTTAGCCCACTAAACGAGTGTAATAATGTCTAAAAACAACCATTGCCCTTGTGGCACTAAAAAAAATTATTCAGTTTGTTGTGAACCTATTCATAATCAACATGAACTAGCAAAAACACCCGAACTACTAATGCGTTCACGTTATTCAGCTCATGTTAAACAACTTGTTCAGTACATTATTGATACCTATCATCCCTCTTGTCATGCAGAAGAATTTAGAGACGGTATTGTCGAATCCACAGAATTAGAGTGGCGAAAGCTAAAAGTACTATCAAGTCACTTATCAACAATGAGTCCTTATGAGGGTTTCGTTTCTTTTAAAGCAACATACTCAGAAAACAATCAACTTCATCAACTAAAAGAGCACTCTCGTTTTCTTAAAGAAAATGGCAAATGGTATTACATTGATGGTGAAATTGAATAATTTAAGCTCAATGGCTCTTGTTGAAAGATAATAAACACATAAAAAACGCCGCATTTATTTAAATGCGGCGTTTTTATTTTTACTTTTTATATTTAAAGAATAGAAACCATAAATACAACAAGAATAGCGACTGGACATACAACTCGTACATACCAAGGCCAAATTTTCCAGAATAGTCCTTGTGCAATCTCAGGGTTACCCTGTTTGATCTCTTCTAATACCTTATTACGATTCCAAATCCAACCAACAATGATAGCCCAAACAACCCCTAGCAGCGGTTGCATATAAACCGTAGAGATGTCTGCAATCAATCCAAACAATGTGCCAAAATTAAAGACAATAAATAAGCTCAGAACAAGAATCGCTCCGCCAATAAGCCACGTTGCTTTTGTTCTGTCCGTTTTTAACTCTTCTTGCGCACAAGAAACAGGAACTTCAAGCAGTGAGATCGAAGACGTTAATGCAGCAATTACCATGAGTACAAAGAAAGCCGTACCTAAAACAACACCCATTCCCCCCATCGTTTCAAACATCGCAGGTAACACAGCAAAGACAAGGTCACCAGAACTGATCAATTGACCCGCTTCATTAAATATCTCAACGCCATTATTTTTAGCAACAAACATCGCAGGAAGGATAAGAAGACCTGCGGCAAAAGCAACACCGGTATCAATAGCCGCTACTTGAGCTGCCGTTTTAGGAATATTCACATCTTTCTTTAAATATGAACCGTATACCATCATTGAGCCAACACCTAATGATAGAGAGAAAAAGGCCTGCCCCATAGCATCGACTAACAAACCACTATTGATGTGAGAGAAGTCAGGCACTAGATACATTTTAAGGCCTTCCATTGCACCATCTTGAGTAAAGATATAAGCAATCATGATCCCGAATAATATAAATAGCATTGGCATTAAACGTGTTGACCACTTTTCAATACCATCAGCAACACCTTTCTGAACAACATAAATAGTAAATACAGAAAATAGAATCGTTAATACCACATTACGACTGTCACCAAAATTCACTAACCAATCAGCAACACTTTGTAGGCCTATGATTTCTAAAATAGGAGCAGCAGCAAAGCCCATTAACCAACCAGCAAGAATAGAATAAAAACTTAAAATCATAGAAGCGGCCAGCATGGCAATAAAACCAAACACTCCAGCGGCGAGCTTATTTTTAGTCCAAATTTTCTTTAGAGAAGCAATAGGGTTAGATTGCCCATGACGACCAATGGTTAGCTCTGCGACTAACATAGGGAAAGCCAATAGGAAAACCATTAAAAGGTACATTAATAAAAAAGCAGCGCCACCATTACTGGCAGCTTTTGTAGGAAAACCCCATACATTACCTAAACCAACAGCTGAACCTGCAGCTGCCATAATAAAACCTAATTTTGAGGTAAACTGACCTCTTGAAGCATTACTATCCATGTTTATTCCATCTGTGCTTGAGAAATTACAGGTTGTAAATTATATTTTACATACCGTATGTATTAAAATTATTAGAATAGTGGCAAGTAAACCAGTTTAAGAATAAAATTGAAAGCGATGCTTTTTATTTTTATAACAAAACTCTCTATTTTTGTTATAACCTGTTTACAAAACAATCAAACCTCTCTTATTTCGAATTTTTATCCCCTTTACCTACTCTTTTGCCTCAAGTCCTGATATTAATACATATTCTCTCTATATATATGAAATCACGAATGGATAAGTTCTACCAAGCACTCACTATCGTTAGCTTTATCTTGTATTGGCTTTTAGTCGCCGGGGTAACGATTCGTGTCGTCTTTAAACCAAGGCCTGTAGGCGTCTCTCTTGCTTGGTTAATGGTTATTTATATCCTTCCCGTTATTGGTGTAATGGCTTATTTCTTAATTGGTGAGCTTAATTTAGGCCGTACTCGTGGTGAGCGAGCAAAAGCAATGTTTACTCCTTATGAACAGTGGTTTGCTCAAGTTCATCACTGTCAGTCTCATCAGCCTCATTCTATTTCACATCGAATTTCATCCATTCATAATTTGTGTTCAAATCGATTAGGTATTCCAGCATTAAGTGGCGACACCCTTTCTTTATTAAATACCCCGTCAGAAATTTTGACCGCCATTATTCGAGATATTGAAAAAGCAGAGCATGAAATCAATATGGAATTCTACATTTGGCATCATGGTGGATTAGCCGATGGTGTCGCAAGCGCATTAATTCAAGCGGCTAAACGAGGCGTAACCGTTAATGTTTTACTGGATTCGGCTGGGAGTATTGATTTTTTCAAAAGCCACTGGCCAAGAATGTTACGAGAATCTGGGGTCAATATTGTTGAAGCCTTAAGCGTGAGTCCATTCCGTATGTTCTTTAGACGACTTGACCTACGATTACATCGAAAAATTGTCGTTATCGATAATAAAATTGCCTATACAGGATCAATGAATTTAGTCGATCCTCAATATTTCAAACAAAATTCGGGCGTAGGCCAATGGGTTGACGTAATGGTTCGTATTACCGGCCCTAATGTAGCGATCTTAAATACGATTTATGCATGGGATTGGGAAGTAGAAACGGGAATACGAGCACTGCCAACAATACCTGAATGCCCATTTGAAATAGACCCATTTAACCACACTACTCAGGTAGTGCCTTCGGGTCCGGGTATGCCAGATGACATTATTCAGCAAGTATTGATCACAGCAATTAATCAAGCTAGAGAATCACTCACAATCACAACACCTTATTTTGTTCCTAGTGAGTTATTGCTCCATACCTTAAGAACCACAGCTCACCGAGGAGTAAAAGTTACGTTAATTTTACCCAAGAAGAACGATTCATTAATGGTAAGTTGGGCTTCAAAATCATTCTTTGAAACGCTTCTAAACGCAGGGGTTCATATCTTTGAGTTTAAAGGCGGGTTATTGCATACTAAATCAGTGGTCATTGATAATAACTATTGCATTATTGGTACTGTGAATTTAGATATGCGCAGCTTCTGGTTGAATTTTGAAGTCAGTTTGATTGTTGATGATCCTGAATTTACAAAACAATTAACGTGGGTATTAGATGGCTACCTAGAACATTCTGATGCGATTGTTTTAGAAAATTGGCAGCAACGAAATTGGGCTCATCGATTTACTGAGCGTTTCTTCTCTATGTTTAGCCCCTTACTTTAAAACAAAACATAAATTAAAAAGCCCACGATAATTTAATTATCGTGGGCTTTTTTAGCATCCGTAAATATTAACGAATGCCACTTAAAAATTCATGTCTTGTCGCTGGATTACGTTTGAAAATCCCGCCAAGCGCAGTTGTCGTTGTGCTACTCGTCGCGTCCATGACACCACGAGACTTAACACAATAATGTGTCGCTTCCATTGTGATCGCAACATCGTCACTGCCAAGCAATGTTTGCAGTGCCACTAATATTTGCTGTGTCATACGCTCTTGAACTTGAGGACGCTGGGCAAAAAATCGAACAATACGATTAATCTTCGATAGACCAATGATCTTTTCACGAGGAATATAAGCAACGGTGGCTTTTCCATCAATCGTCACTAAATGATGTTCACACGTACTCGTTAATGTAATGTCGTTCACTCGAACCATTTCATCACAGTTCATTTTATTTTCAATGACGGTAATTTTAGGGAAATTCGCATAATCTAACCCAGAAAAGATTTCATCAACGTACATCTTAGCAATTCGATGAGGCGTCTCTTCAAGGCTGTCATCACTAAGATCGAGAGTAAGCAGAGACAAGATCTCACGCATATGCTCTTCAATACGTTCTTTTTTCTCTTCACGACTAATTCCATTTTCTTTCATTGGCGTCTCAAGGCCACGCGCAACAAGAGCATCACGCACCAAAATGGCTGATTCACTGAATGATGACATCATATACTCCAGAGTATTCTATTTAAAAATCCTGCGCTAAGGATACCCGCTCTGTAAAATAAATACACCCTGATTTTCATGGGTCTATTAGATGTTCAGCACCAAAATATGGTAATGTTCTTCCTTATTACTACTAGTTCAGAGAATATCATGATGGATTGCTGCGCAACTCAAGGTCTCATCCCCGTAGAAACGGCATTGGATACCCTTTTATCCCAAGTTACCCCTATTTCATTAGCAAAAACATTGCCTCTCTCTGATGCCATTGGTTTTGTTTTGGCTGAAGATATTTGCTCCCCAATTAACGTTCCTCCTTTTTCAAACTCAGCAATGGATGGTTATGCAGTTCGTCTGTCTGATTTAGCACTCTCTCTGACATTACCAGTTGCAGGTAAGTCTTTTGCTGGTATTCCTTTTGAAGGTGAATGGCAAGAACAAAGCACAATTAGAATCATGACTGGTGCGAAGATCCCTGTTGGTTGTGATGCCGTTATTATGCAAGAACTCACCTCGAATTCTGATGGTAACATTACGTTTGATGTCACTCTTTCTGATATAAAACCTCAAACCAATATTCGTCCGATTGGTGATGATGTTTCACAAGGACAAACCGTCTTAGAGAAAGGTCACCGCTTAACACCAAGAGACATTCCATTAATTGCTTCACTTGGTATTAATGATATTCCCGTCGTTCATAAACCTAAAGTTGCCTTTTTCTCAACGGGTGACGAACTGACACCATTAGGTCAACCACTCGAAGATGGTCAGATCTATGACAGTAATCGCTACGGTATTAAAGTATTAATCGAGAGGTTTGGTTGTGAAGCCATTGACCTTGGTATTATTCCAGATTGCCCACAAACGCTAAGAGACGTCTTTCTTAAAGCTGATAAAGAAGCGGATGTGGTGGTGACATCAGGTGGTGTGAGTGTTGGTGAAGCCGATTACACAAAAGACATCTTAGATGAATTAGGCCAAATTGGCTTTTGGAAATTAGCCATAAAACCGGGTAAACCTTTTGCCTTTGGTCAGCTGCCTGATTCTTATTTCTGTGGTTTACCGGGAAACCCCGTTTCTGCAATGTTAACAATGTATGTATTGGTTCAGCCGATGCTAGCGAAACTTGCAGGTCACTCTAAATGGGAAGCGCCTAAAGCGATCCCAGCAGTGGCAACGACGGTCTTTAAAAAACGTCCTGGTCGTACTGATTATCAACGCGGTATTTACTCCATCAATGATAAAGGTCAATTTGAAGTGGCCACTACGGGCAATCAAGGTTCAGGAGCATTTAGCTCAATGAGTATTGCTAATTGTTTTGTTGTTCTGGAACGAGAGCGTGATCGTGTTAGTGTTGGCGAAACCGTTAATATCGAACTATTTAACGCCTCTCTTTATTAGAAGTGATCCCAATGTCTGAATTATCTGATCAAGAGATGCTGCGCTATAATCGTCAAATCATTTTGAGAAATTTTGATTTTGAAGGCCAAGAGAAACTCAAAGACAGCACCATTCTCATTATTGGTGCTGGCGGGTTAGGTTGTGCTTCAACTCAATATTTAGCCGCTGCCGGATTAGGGTCAATGACACTGGTTGATGATGACGTTGTCGAACTCTCAAACTTGCAACGTCAAATTTTGCATTGCGACGATACCATTGGTGAAAAGAAAGTCATTTCAGCGAAAAATGCCTTAAACCGTATTAATCCTAATTGTCATATTACCCCTATTGATAAACGTTTATCTGATGATGAGTTACGTGTTCTTATTTCATCTCATGATTTAGTGTTAGATGGCACCGATAACGTAGAAACCAGAAATCAGTTAAACCGACTGTGCTTTGAATCTAAAACACCGTTAATCTCAGGTGCGGCAATTCGTATGGAAGGCCAAGTGAGCGTTTATACTTATCAAAATAACGAGCCTTGTTATCAATGCTTAAGTAGTTTATTTGGTGAGCAGGCGCTTACTTGTGTTGAAGCCGGTGTAATGTCTCCTGTTGTTGGCATTATTGGTGCAACACAAGCTCTTGAGGCCATCAAAGTATTAACTAATTACGGACAACCCTTAATCGGGAAACTTCTGATCTTAGATGCCCTTTCAATGAACTGGCGTGAGATGAAATTAGCAAAAACACCCCACTGCTCTGTATGCGGTAAATAGCACGTTCCACAATATCAAGATCAATAAAAAGGCGCTAACCCATTTGGATTAACGCCTTTTTTCATTTCGACTTAAAACAAAGATCCTACAATTTAAAATAGGTTAACTGTTGTTTCTGTTGCTCTGCTAACTGTGACAATTCATGGCTTGCAGCCGCACTCTGTGTAATACCCGTTACGTTTTGATTTACAATTTCATGAATATTTGTGATGTTACGATTAATGTCATTCGTAACTTGGCTTTGCTCTTCTGCCGCTGTCGCTACTTGTGTATTAATCGCAGTTATACCATTAACCGATCCCATTATGCTCATCAAAGCCTCATTGACTTGGCTCGCTAATGCTTGATCATTCGCCAATACATCAAGACTTGATTGCATTCCATCATTGGCTTTTGTCGACTGCACTTGCAACTCTTCAATAATCACCTGAATTTCTTGAGTTGATTCTCGAGTACGAGCAGCAAGCATACGAACCTCATCCGCCACCACAGCAAAGCCTCGTCCACTTTCTCCCGCACGAGCTGCTTCAATCGCAGCGTTTAATGCCAATAAATTTGTTTGCTCTGAAATACTTTGAATCACGTCAATCACATTACCGATCTTTTCAGATTGTTCTTTTAAGCCAGTCACCACATTCGCAGCTGATGTGATTTGATCGACCATTTTTAAACTTGCGTCCGTGCTTTCTTGGTATAACTTTAAGCCATGAGAGGCCATTTCACTCGCTTGATGCGCTGCGGTATCTGCATTTAACGCGCTGCTATTTACATTATCCGCGGTACTTGATAATTGATTTACGGCAGAAGCAACTTGCTCAATTTCTTGCTTTTCTTGATCTGAATTTACTTGAGCTTGTGTCATCACCGTAGCCAGTTCCGTTGACGCTGAAGCCACATCTTCAGAAATACGAACCATCGAATCAATAGTCGTACGCAGTTGATGTACCGTTGTATTAATATCACGGCTAAGGGCGGTAATTTCATTATCCCCTTCTTCATTAACCGTTACATTCAAATCACCTTTCGCAATGCGCTGCATAATTTGTTGTATTGTACCAATTGGTGCAACAATAATACTTGCTAACCACCAAGCGCAAATAAGCGATACAAAAATGGCAATAAAAATGGCAATAGTCACTTGTGTTAATGTCGCATCATGCGCCATTTTTGCTTTGGAAACTTCCGTTTCAACCACTTGATTCAATTTTGCTGATAACTCATCAATGGCGTTAACCATGGCAGCACCTGCACGCCTGTACTCAGTACGAGCCAGATCATACTTTGTCGTATTGTATTCACCAGTATGCTTTTCTTTCAATAGAGGCATCATTGGTGATTTACTGTATTGAACGTAGTAATTCATTGCTGATTTTAACGTATCAATCTCTTGAGAAAGCCCATTCATCTTCCTTAATTTATCCATTGATATGATATTTTTTCTAAATCCTGAATCTAGATTAGCCGCTAATTTCTTTAATTCTTCAGAATCATACAAACTATAAACGGCACTGATTCGCATTGCATACGTTGTGTTGATAATGGTTGCTAGCTCATCTTTGCTTTCACTTAATTCATTCGAAGCAGACGCCATGTTCGTCATTGATGCTTCAAAATCACCACGAGCGAGCAACACGCCCCCAGTCATAATGATAGAAATAAGTAATACAGGAATTAAAACCTGAACTTTAATAGAAAAACCATTGATCAACTTACGCATTATTTACCCTCATAACACTCTCAAAAATAATTGTTAATAATGTCATTATCTCTGGTTTTATTTTCAAATAGTACACTGTGACGTAGATCTATTTTTACAAACCGTTCAATAATCAATACAAAAAAACCGTCAAATTTTACATTTACGTCAATAAAAAACACATAACGCTATGAATTTGAACAATAAGATTAAATAACATTCATTTCTAATGAATACGCCTTTTTAATAAAAAAACCAGAATGTCATACACTTTTAAGAAAACTGAAATATTACTGTCACATAAGTTTCCTAAAGTGGCCTCGTCAACTTAATTACGGCACGTATGCCTCAAAGGAAATGAAAATGAAAAAGTCAGTTATCGGCGCACTAGCAATTCTGAGTTCAGTAGTAGCATTACCAGCATCAGCGAAAGAAACAATTTCTGCAGTTGGTTCAAGCAGCGTGACCCCTCTTATGGAAGTTTTTTCTGAAACCTACATGAAAGACCACTCTAACGTTTATATCGAAGTTCAAGGCCCTGGTTCTTCTGCTGGTGTAAAAGCAGCGAAGAATGGTTCTGCGGATTTAGGTATGTCATCACGTAATCTAAAAGCATCAGAAAAAGAAGCGACATTAAAAGAATTAGTGGTTGCACACGATGGTATCGCTGTTGTGGTTAACCCAAGCAATACACTTAAAGGCCTAACGTCAGAACAAGTTACCGCTATCTACAAAGGTGAAGTGAAAAACTGGAAAGAAGTGGGTGGCGAAGATAAGCCAATCGTTGCAATTACACGCGACACGGCATCAGGTACTCGTGGCGCATTCGAAGACATCATGAGTCTTAAGAAAAAAATCTCAGGTATGAAAGTATCGGCTATCTCTCAACGAGCTCAAGTAGCAAATGGCAACGGCGCGCTAAAAACAATGGTAGCAAGCAACCCATACGCTATTGGTTATATCTCTTTAGGTACCGTAGATAACTCAGTTCATGCCCTTTCTATCGATAACGTAGTACCAAGCGTTGCTGATATTAAAAATGGCACATACAAAGTCTCTCGTCCTTTCCTTGTACTGTACCGTGAAGGTAAGCCATCAGTAGAAACTCAAAAATTCCTAGACTGGATGACAGACGAAACAGCACAAAATCTAGTTGAAAAGAACGGCTACATTTCAGTTAACTAATTTATTACCTTAATTTTCCTGGCCTGCAAAGGCCAGGCTTTTCCATTTCGAATTTTTCGACATGTGAGTATTTATTATGACCATCGCCATGAATAATCAAGATACTGTCAATCAAGACAAGCCTTCTCTTAATCCGTTACGACAGAAAAAACGTGTGGATTGGAGAGAGCGTATTTTCCACGTATTATTTCTCAGCTGTGCCATCATCGGTACGTTATCTTTAGCCACCATTGCGTATTTTATCGTTAAAGAAAGTATTCCTGCATTTCAACAAGTTGGTGTTAGTGGCATCGTTTTAGGTCAAGATTGGCTACCACCAGCTCTTTATGGTGTTTTCACCATGATCGTTGCATCCGTTGTTTCTACCTTTGGTGCCGTTCTCGTCGGTGTTCCAATCGGTATCCTTACGGCTATTTTTATCGCTGAAATCGCGCCTAAACGCCTTGCCGATATTATCCGCCCTGCGGTTGAATTACTGGCTGGCATCCCATCGGTTGTTTATGGCTTCTTTGGCCTTGTTATTATTGTTCCATTGATTCAAGACGTATTTCAAGTCCCTGCAGGTAACACTATCCTTGCGGGTATTATCGTTTTAGGTGTTATGATTTTACCTACCGTAATCACGGTATCAGAAACCTCAATCAGAGCCGTCCCAGCGACCTATAAAGAAGGTTCATTGGCCCTTGGCGCTTCTAAAATATTCACAATTTTCCGTATTCTTCTTCCTGCTGCTCGTTCAGGCATTATGACGGGTGTCATTTTAGGTATTGCTCGCGCTCTTGGAGAAACAATGGCTATCATTATGGTTATGGGGAACGCCCCTGCCATGCCAGAAGGTATCTTAGATTCTGCGCGTACATTAACAGCAAACATTGCGATTGAAATGTCATACGCAAGTGGCATCCACGCCAGTGCTCTATATGCAACAGGCGTAGTATTACTCGTCTTTATCATGTCTCTGAATGGCATTCTTCTTTATCTAAATCGTGAAACAGCGAGATAAGACAATGAATAAACTTAAAAAACAACGTCACATAAAAGATCAGATCGCAGCAGGATTCATCTGGTTCTCAGCAGCCATCACCGTCGGCTTTCTATTTTGGATAATGTGGTACATTTTATCGAATGGCCTACAACACGTAAGTTGGTCATTCATTACCGATAACTACACTCGTACTGGTGAAGAACACGGTATCTTCCCAATGATCGTCGCCACCCTTTACATGGTATTAGCTTCAATTGCGGTTGCCGCGCCACTCGGGATCATGACGGCCATCTATTTAACCGAATACGCAAAAGTAGGCAGTAAACTCGTTAAAGTCATTCGCTTCTGTACAGAATCATTAGCGGGTATTCCATCGATAATCTTTGGTCTATTTGGTATGACTTTCTTTGTCGGTATTTTAGGATTAGGTTTCTCTATTTTATCCGGTGCGCTTACGCTGAGTATTTTAATCTTACCCGTGATTATTCGTACAACAGAAGAAGCATTAATGGCTGTACCTCAAACCTTTAGAGAAGGCTCTTATGGTTTAGGGGCATCAAAAATCTATACCATTTGGCGCTTAATACTACCAAGCGCAATGCCAGGTATTTTAACCTCTGTTATTTTAAGTATTGGTCGTGTTATTGGTGAATCCGCACCTGTATTCTTAACCGCTGGTATGGTGGCACGTATTCCTGATTCATTGCTTGATTCAGGCAGAACATTAACCGTTCACCTGTACAAATTAACCACTGAATTATTTACCATCGAAGAATGGAATCAAGCTTACGCAACAGCGACAGTATTGATTGTTCTTGTATTAATAATTAACACGCTAACGAAGCTATTGGCTCGAAAAATCAATAAAGCGTCTTAATTAATCGATTTATTATCTATCACTAATTATTGACTGATTGCACGGCATAAGATGCGATCAGTAAGGAAAACACAATGAACAAATTTAATATTGAAAACCTAGATCTTTTTTACGGACAAAACCAAGCATTAAAAGGCATTAACTTACCGATCCCTGCAAAACAAGTAACCGCCTTGATCGGTCCTTCTGGTTGTGGAAAATCAACATTATTACGTTGTTTGAACCGCATGAATGATTTAATTCCTGGCGTAAAAATTACTGGTTTTGTTAGTTTAGATGACCATGACATTTACGGTAATATCGATGTTGCCGATTTACGAATCAAAGTTGGAATGGTTTTCCAAAAAGCGAACCCATTTCCAATGAGCATTTATGAAAACGTTGCCTATGGCTTAAAAGCACAAGGCGTAAAAGACAAAAAAGTACTAGATGCCGTCGTTGAAAAGTCACTTCGCAGTGCTGCTCTTTGGGATGAAGTAAAAGATCGCTTAAAATCTCATGCTTTTGGCCTATCTGGTGGACAACAACAGCGTTTGTGTATTGCTCGTACTATCGCAATGGAACCTGATGTCATCTTAATGGATGAACCGACATCAGCACTGGATCCAATTGCAACACACAAAATTGAAGAGTTAATGGAAACACTAAAACAAGATTACACGATCGTTATCGTTACTCACTCAATGCAACAAGCTCGCCGAATTTCAGATAAAACCGCGTTCTTCTTAATGGGTGAATTGGTCGAGCATAATGACACTCATGTTATTTTCTCAAACCCTAAAGATGACCGTACTCAAGGCTATGTAAATGGTGACTTTGGTTAACCTTATTTTCTAAATTATAAGAAAGCGATGGAAACTCTTTGCCCCTCTAGTTAGGGGCTTTTTTGTCATTTAACTACCGGTTTTATATTAAAATTAAATCTACTACGCCCACATTACGACCACGGGTATTTATTTCGACAATTTATCAATAAAACCGCTGCGCCACTGGCCGCAACCAGAACAGCCCCTATTGATAATAGTGGAAGCAAAAGATGCCTTTAAAGACATTAAGAACATGACGACCAACGATGTGTTATCGAGTCATCGTATTCCAATAGATTTAATGAGCGTAATTCGTGAGGGATTTAACTCAAGCAGTGGCTTGAATAAAGTCGATCGCATCTTTTACAAGAATGAGCTTATCCCAACTTTAGAACCGGTGTGTGAATTGAATGACTTTGCAGGTATGGAAGTGGTGAGCATTAAGGACTATGAGAACTTGGAGACAGTAGTGGCCGCATAAAACAATACAGCATCAATATGTTCCTACTCTGTTTCGTAGTCATCAGGGTAAATTAAAAATAAGACGCACTTTTACTAAAATAATAGGTGAAATAACTAAATGAATGCGCCCCTTTTCTTATCCTCTAGAAAAGTCGCATAAAAAAGCCACTGTAAAAAGTGGCGTTTTAAAAAATAAACTGACTTCAATTTATTGGTAACTTGTTTGGCCATTGATACGTCACTACCTGATTAAGAATACCTTGCCACATTAACGTACGTTTAAGTGGATTATTGTGTTTCGGTGGGACATTTGACGCACTAGCCCAAAAAAGTGCTCCCGGCTCATTTGTACTTTGCGATACAACAAGTGCACTTAACGGTGGCGCATCGGCCTCTGCCAATATCTTGTTTAACTGACTTAATACCTCATTCCAAGATTGAGGAGAATACCACTCACCTGTTCTGCATTTATAATCTTGTGTTAAATCCGAGTACGTTTTCGGTTTATTCCACGACACCAATATTGAATAGATGATGTTAATATCTACAGTCACTCATACCTTCCTTATTATTACACTTATCAATTAACAATAGACGTCAAAACTAAGATTAACTACTGTCGGTATAAAAATATGGTGTATTGTGCGCAAAAAATCAGCTTTTACGTGTTGGAATTGCCCCTCCGCCCAGATACAACGCCACAGCTGCAAGTACGGGATAACCAAACGCATCATTAATCATGGTACTAATCGCTCCCCAATCCGCACCAAAAATACAACCGATGATCACAATGGTATGCAGCCCAATGTAAGGCACACAAAAGACCATCACGATAAAGCGTTGTATCAACTTAAAAGGCTCGTACGCTTTGAGTAACATAATGTGTTGTTTTGACTTCTCCTCATCGGTGAACACAAGCGCATCCCCTGTATTGGCGATTAAATCAATGCCTGCTTTGATAGCGGAATCGGTACCAAATATCTTGCTGAATAATCCCATCATTCACGCCCTACTCATCAATCAATTCAAAATGCATTAAATCATCAAAGCCATTGTCTTTTAGCTCATTGTCTTTATCCCAATCCCCGCCCCAACTAATGTCCACGCCCATTGAAGCACCGACACCAATCACAATGCCTGCAAAATAACTGAAGCGTTCACGATCATCTTCATCATAAGGATACGGGGTTGCATCAACCGCCTTGCTTGGTAATGAATTGTGTTTGCTGTTTGGGTACCGAACTTGAGTGTTTGTGCTTGGCAGGGCGTTTTGCTCTTCTTTGGTTCGATGGCCACAAAGAATAGAGCAATCACACACCTCAAGAGCGGCAGTAAAAACTTTCTGTAAGTTAGGGTGGCAAGAAGCCAATCGAGTTGCACTTGTTTTGCTGAATTTATTCATATTACATTACCTTTAAAGCAGCAACCGCAACAGCGATCACTGGGCCAAAAATTAATAGAACCAATCCTATTTTGTCTGATTCGAGCTTATCTATTCGTTTAGAGTTTGAAACTTGAATGGTTTGAGTTTTCGTTAACGTGATAAGCACTTTATTCAGTGTACGGCTTTGCTCTCGCATCAAGTTAGCAAGGTTGTTCATTGCGGCATCAATACGTGCTATCTCTTTCTCGGACATGCCGCACTCAGGTTCTGAATTTGACTCAGGGTATCTCGCAGGCGTAGAGGTGAATATTGATGCCATTCCTATATGCCAGATGTAGAAAACCCAACACAAAGGTTGGGCTTGCACATCGATGGCCGTATAACGAAATAACACCTTTTAAAGTTCACTTCACCTCTCTCATGACTCTTGATTAATCGAGTTTGATAAGCACTTAACTTTCCCCCAAATAACCGCTCTTAAAAATCAATCTTTCGCTTTAAAATATAAGTAATAATGTAATGCCCTTGTGAAATTTATGTAAATAGTGAATGATATACCAATTATGAATACATAAAGGAAATGCATACATGAGGCAACTCTATTTATTATTGACAATATTGTTTTCAATTTCGGCGCACGCCGATAAGTCTGGCTATTACATTACCACCAATATTGAAAATTCTTCCGTTACCTTTTTAGGCTCACAAACCGATCTTGATGGGGGGTATAATATAAAAGGCGGTTATGACTTCCCAATTTCAGACACTTTCTATATGTCTGTAGAGCTTGAATATAACAATATGGGTCGCTTTGATTTTGATTGGCGAAATAAAAATCAATACGCGACAAGTCATGTTGATGCTCATTTTTTTGGAGCCAATTTAAAATATCGTGCGTATATGTTTGAATCAGATTTCTTTATCACCAGCATGTTTGGCTATGGTTATTATTATTTAGATATGGATGTTGATTTCTATTTAGAAGACGGACAACTGGGTTATATCGGCAAAGGATCTCAAAGTGAGAGCGCTTTAGGCCTTTCATACGGCTTTGAGGCAGGGTACGACTTAAGTAAGCACATTACGCTAACCGCTGGACACAATATTGCACGAGCCATTATGGATGGGATTGGTTACGATTTTGGAACGACCTACGTAGGGCTGACCTACAACTTTTAGCACTATCCTAAATATTCCATTCTTAACTAAAGATGAGTACACTTAGTTTAATTATTTTAATTACTGGTGTACTCACATGAAATTTCACTCTTTTCTTGCTGCTAGCTTATGTCTTCTAACCTCATTAAGTGCCTCTGCCTCAATTCATTTAACCGTACCAAGTGAAGTAGAGCTTCTTTTAGTTGATAGCCAAGAAGTCAAACTTGATAGTTCTTTCTTCTCAACGACATCAACACTTAAGCTGGACGATGGCGAACACCAAATTGTGTTCAGATACAATCCAGTATTTAAGCAAGGTAAAGACAACATTATAGTCTCGAGTGATATTATTGTTTCAAAGTTTACCGCAACCAACCAAGACATTAGCTTTGTATTCCCGTCTTATAATTCTCCTGAAAAAGCCAAAGAATTTAATACCGAGCTTAATTGGGAATTAAAAGATAAAAACGATAAAAATATACCGTTCGCACAAGCAAAATTAGTCTATGACGGTGTGCAAATTGGTCGTAATATTCAATTTGAATTAGCGAAATTTAATACGACTGAGCATGCTGCCGCTTTTAAACAAGATATGATCACCGTCACTCATAAAGAAATAAAAAATGAGAAAGGTGAAAATACAGCAGAGCAAATGTTGAATTACTGGTATGAGAAAGCAGATAAAGAAACACAAGAAAGATTTAAAACATCGATCTCTAATAAGTAATAAATACAATTCTAAATACTGATGATAAATAAAATGGCTTACACAAGTAAGCCATTTTTGTTAATTATTCGACGAACCCTCAATCTCTATTCTATGATTACACTTTAAATTGAGAGACCAATTCATCCATTTTCGTACACTGGTTAGAGAGCGATTCACACGCATGTTCTGCGCTTCCCACCATCGTCACCATTTGATGACTATTATCAGCGATCCGTTGAACATTACTGTTTACGTCTTCACTCACCTGACTTTGTTGATTCGCAGCAGTCGCAATGTGAGTATTCATATCATTCATGATCATAATCGCATTTGTGATCTGCTCAAGGGATAAAGACGCACTGTTTGCTAAGTCAATGGTTACGCCACCACTTTGTCTACTCGACTCCATTGCAACCACCGCTTCTTTTGCGCCTTTCTGTAAACGCTCAATCATTCTTTGAATTTCACCCGTGCTGTCCTGAGTTTTACTTGCTAAAGCACGAACCTCATCAGCAACGACAGCAAAACCACGCCCCTGCTCACCCGCTCTTGCAGCCTCAATCGCCGCATTTAAAGCAAGTAGATTGGTTTGATCAGCAATGCCTCTTATCACATCAAGAATGGAAGCAATGTTAGACACATCATTATCTAACGTTTGAATCACGCCACTTGCTTGAGTAATTTCATTGGCTAAGCTCTCAATCGAGTTAACCGTTTGCTGTAATATTTTCGCCGTTACGCCCGCTTCAAACGTTGCACTTTGGCTGGCTTCTGCCGCTTCATTTGCATTCTCGTTAACCGTGCCACTGGTTACTCTCATCTCATGAACAGCGGCAGCAACGACTTCACTTCCTTGTTGTTGGTTTGATGAAAACTCCGAGATATTTTGAGTGAGAGATTGAATGCTTTTCACTTCTAGGCGTACAGAGTTAGACGATAAAATAACATCTTGCACTGTTACATGTATCTTCGATACAAACTGATTAAAAGCAGAAGCTAACTGCCCAACTTCATCTTGAGATCCCACTAAAATACGTTGAGATAAATCCCCCTCACCCGACGCTATTTCTGACATCGCGCTTTCAAGAGATTGGATTGGTTTTACAATCCAATTTATGGATAACCAAACAGCAAATAAAGCGAGAACAATGGCTGCACCTGCACCTATTTCAGAGATCAACTTACCTGAATTAGTCGCATGTAAGCTTTGCTCTTTTAATTGATTTTGTTCAATTTCGATAAGACTACGCAGCGATTTTAATTGTTTACGAATCACAATGAATTCGTTTTCCATTTGTGAATTTACACTGTCATAATAAAATTGCGCTTCGCTAGGATTGGAAAATAAAGGTTCATAAAGGGCAATCCATTTATCCGTTGCACGAATAAGTGTCTCTAATTCAGAGCGAGTATTCATTGGCAGTAAGTTATGTTGATATAACACATCAACTTTTTTCATTCGAGGTATTGTTTTATACGCATTATCTTTAAACTCAAACGTATAAAAATCAATTTCTTGAGGGGTATTATCCGATAACATTAAGCCTTGCGCGGCTGTAATTACCTGATATAAATCACGATAAGCATCTTCAAGACTGTCCATTACCGGCTGAACAACGACAGTCAATGTGTTATTTATTTTTGCTTGCTCATTAAATTTAGCGACATTTAATATAGATATAGAGCTAAATAATAAAACAATAGCGATCACGGGAATTGCGATTTTATATTTTACTGATAGATGACTAATTAACTTCATCTTTTCTCCACGGTTTAATGACTAATAATCCGTGGACTATATCAATAAATTAAATCAACATGATGAGCTAAATCATTATTATCATAAATATAGTTCATCATTCTGTTAAATTTATCCTCAATTTATTTCTATAGGATAATTTTCTCCACTGCAATAACTGAATTATCATACGTGTTTTGCAATTCATCTTTATTGCAGATCGAAATATCCCCCTCTTTACTCGCCTTTTCATACTCGTGACATAAAGCATAAAGCTTCATTAAGCCTAAACTTCCCGCCGATCCTTTTAATTTATGAGCAAGTTGATTTACTTGATAAGCCTCTTTATTAACAATTGCTTGTTGCAATTCACTCATATTAATTTTTGAAGAGTGTACAAATAATCCAATAATCTTTGTCATTCGATCTTTACCCAAGATAGTCACATCACCTTGAATTACTTTCTCATCAATAATCATCTCATTATTCTCATTTTGTTCTGTCTCGACTCTTTCATTGGGTTCGTAGCTGTCCGTATTTATCACGGTATATTGGTCTCTTAAAAAACGATTTAACATTTGAACCAGCTGATTTTCAACTAACGGTTTTCCCAAAAAACCATCAAAGCCTGCTGCTAAATAACTTTCGACATCTTCCGTAAATACATGAGCCGATACCGCTAACGTTGGCGTATAGCACCCTTCCCCATGATATTCATTTTCAATCGCTCTTAAGCGTTTTTGTAATGTCACACCATCAGTATCTGGTAAATTAATATCCAACAACAACATATCAAATTGATGTTCTTTTACTTGCTCTTCCGCTAACTGCCCAGTATCAACAGCGGTCACTTTATGGCCTAATCTTTCTAAGAACCCAGTGGCCACCATTTGATTCACAGGATTATCTTCAACTAAAAGAAGATGAGCTGGTGCTAAATCAGAAATCGCACATATTTCGTTTGATACTTCAACGCGATGTCCTTCTTCTAATTCCAATGAGAACCAAAAAGCACTTCCGATCCCTTCTTTAGAATCCACACCAATTTCACCCTCCATTGCTTCAATTAATCGTTGACTAATAGCCAAACCAAGCCCCGTCCCCCCCGTGACTTTTTGGCCTTCTTCCGCTTGAGTAAAGGCATCGAATAAACTGTCTATCTCATGCTCAGCAATACCGGCACCAGTATCAATCACTTCAAACAATAAGGTCGTTTCTAATATCACGTGAAGCTGAATAGACACACTGCCTGTATGCGTAAATTTAATCGCATTACCCACAAAATTATTGAGTACCTGACGAATACGACTACAATCGCCAATCCACCACAACGGTGTCTCTGGAGGAATATTGAAATCAAGGGTGATCCCTTTTTGTTGAGCTCTAGAACTAAATAGATGATGGACATCAGTAACAATAGAATGGACATTAAAGTTACTTTTTCTGATCGATAAATGCCCAGCCTCGATTTTCGAATAATCAAGAATATCGTTCAATAAATCGAGCAGGTTCTCACCACTTCGATTAATAATATCGACGTATTGCTTTTGCTGAGCAGTTAAACGACTGCCTCGTAATAGTTCACCGGTACCCAATACCCCATTAAGTGGCGTTCGGATCTCATGGCTCATCGTGGCTAAAAACGCGGATTTTGCTCGGTTAGCCTGTTCAGCCAAGTCTCTTGCTTTATCATGATTAATAATTTCAACATTTAACCGTTCATTACTGGATTTTAATTCTTGAGTTCGTTGAGCGACTTGTAACTCAAGACTGTCTTTATGTTCTTGCAGTTCTTGAGCCGTATCACGAGCCACCAGAATAGATCGTCCCATTTGAGCCAACTCATCATCACCGGATGTATCCAGTTCAATATCCAGTTTGCCATTGGCCACATCCATCAATGCTCTCTCGTATTGATTTAAACGTGTTAATACACGAGCGTAGACGTATCGCCACATAATATAAATAACCAAGCAGAGGCCAAGTAAAGTTATGGATATTAATAACTGCTGTACAATTTTAAGTACAAAATTCACATCAGCCACCGCTTGCTGTGTCACTTCATTCGCTTGATTAAGCAGTTGTTCTATCGTCAAATTCAGTCTTTGGAATTGATGAATATTCTCATCACTTAATGCTTTCAATTCATTATTTAAGTTAATTAATTTAATCAGTTCACTGAACAAACGTTGGTTATGGGTTAAATTACTGGCTAAATCTAACATTTGTTTTGTGCGACTAGGATCTTCAACCGCTTGTATTCGACGAGTGATAATCGTCATGTCTCGAGTAAAATCTTGACGCAGTTTTTCAACTTGGCTAATTAAATGACTGTTTCTTGCATCATCAATAGTATTAACCACTTTAAACGTTAATAAACGAAGTTCATGCAAACGTTCCGCAAGATCGAGATCAATTTCAACTAACGTATCAAGCGCCTCATAAACGTCATTTTTATTCCCATTTTCAACAAGATCGTAAATTTTAACGACATTAGCAATGGTTATCGTATTTGAATTAAGTACTTGTGAACGAGCAAGTTCTTCTAATTGCAGTGCTGTTTGCGTTAGATTTTTGCTTTTTTCTTGGATAATACGGTGTAATACCACTTTTTCACCAACGGTATCCCCCATTGTTGCTAAGTTATCGACAATATCTTGAACTTGCTGATCAAGACGTGACAACAATGCTTTATCAAATGGGTATACACCTAGGCCTTTTAATCGAACGTATAAACTTTCGATAGCGCTAAATAATTCTTTTCCGTATTTATTGCGGTCATCTTCTACATTTACTTGCGAAAGTAATTGAGATGTTGAAATGATTTTTGTACTTAAATCAGAAATATATCGAGCTTCAATCACTGCAGGAATCGCAGAGTCAATCACCGTTCTTTCTGTTTTTTCTACGTATGAAAAACCAAGTACGCCAACAACAGAACCAAACGCCATTAACGCAATCATCACCGTGAAAGTAATGAACAGTTTTTGGCCTATGCCTGTAGAAGAAAATAACATAATCTGGAATACACTTTGGAAAAAGGAGTAATGCAGGTATCATATCACCAACCTAAAGCCAGTGCGAAGATACCATGAAGATCAAAGCAATCTCCCTATTTATTACCTTGATTTCAATACTGTTATCCCCTCTATCTTACGCTAAAGCGCCTTGGAAGATTTGTGCCATCTATCCGCATTTAAAAGATTCTTATTGGTTGTCTATCAACTATGGCATGGTTGAAGAGGCAAAACGCAATAATGTCGAATTAACCGTTTATGAATCTGGTGGTTATCCCAATATTGATCGCCAAAAAGAACAAATTAAACAATGTATTGAAATAGGCTCTAACGCCATTTTATTAGGTACGGTTGATCCTATCGCCTATCAAGATAATTTCAGACAATTGACTCAAGGTATCCCAACATTTGCAACAGTAAACCAACTGAAAAGCTCAACAGGTAAATTACCCCCTCTTCATTTTGGTGAAGTCGGTGTTGATTGGTATGACATGGGTTATCAAGCCGGGGCTTTCTTAGCCAAGCTGCATCCTAGAGATTCAGGTATTGTTCATATTGGTTGGCTACCTGGGCCTAAAACCCGAGGCGGTACAAAGCCGGTAACAAAAGGGTTTTATGATGCAATTAAAAACAGTGATGTCATTGTCAGTGCGACTTATTGGGGCGATAACAGCAAAGAATTACAACGTAATTTAATACAAGATGCGCTTGAAAACGAAAAATTGGATTACCTTGTCGGTGGTGCCGTTGCTATTGAAGTCGCTATTAGCGAGCTTGCTAGTCGAAAAATGCAAGACGACGTTGGTTTAATATCGACGTATTTAAGTCATGCAGTTTATCGTGGGCTACTTCGTAATAAAGTTCTCTTTTCTCCGACAGATAAAATGGTATTACAAGGCCGACTTAGTGTTCAACAGGCGATTGGATACTTAGAAAACCAACCGTTGCCGTTTGCTCTATCACCCAAAATTGAAGCACTAACCCCAAATCATTTACCAAAACGAGTACTATTAGATTCTCTTTCGCCAGCAGAATATCGTCCAACTTTTTTTGTGGGCGCAAAAAAATAAAGGCTATTGTCATCATTTATAAGATGAAAAAATACGGCACTAATAATAAAAATAAGGAACATTGATGAAGAAAACAACGCGTATCGTACCGGCACATAAACACATTGCCTTAGTCGCACACGATAATTACAAAGCAGAGTTGTTACGTTGGGTAAAAGAAAATAAAGAAGCTCTACAAGGGCATTTTTTATATGCGACAGGGACCACCGGACACCTTTTAAGCAAAGAAACAGGATTAGCAATAAAAAGCTTACTTAGTGGTCCTATGGGCGGTGACCAACAACTTGGTGCGCTTATTTCTGAAGGGAAAATTGATATGATGATTTTCTTTTGGGATCCACTCAATGCGGTTCCTCATGACCCAGATGTAAAAGCATTATTGCGTATTGCAACGGTATGGAATGTGCCTGTCGCAATGAATCGTTCAAGCGCTAAGTTTATGATTTCGTCTCCTCGAATGACTCAAGAAATAGAAATAGAAATCCCTGATTATCCAGCGTATTTAGCTGAACGCATCTAATAGATACAATAAATTAAGAAGTGCGATTCATTTAAAAAGCCCTTATTAACAATATAATAAGGGCTTTTTATTTATCAGTGTCTATCCATCATCACTCAAGGATCACGGGGTAATCTTTATCGACAATCTCTTGAACAAATGGGGATGCCTTTCCATGATATACTATCCACACTTTCTTCTTCGCTCGCGTTAACGCAACATAAAACAATCGACGCTCTTCAGCATAAGCAAAATCTTCAAGGTGTGGCAGCAATGCGCCATCTAAAGATTCCGCTCTCTCTTTCATTGGGAATTGACCATCCGTCATTTCAACAATAAAGACATAATCAGCTTCAGTTCCTTTACTTGCATGACACGTTTTGTATTCAAGGTTTAACCCTGGGTAAAATTTCACCCACTCATCAAAAGCATCAGGACAGTGATTATGATTACGTCCTAACATCAGAACCTTCTCACCATCACGAATATTTTTAGACAAAGAGAGTAATTCTTTTTCTATCGATTGGTGCTCAATCACTTTCACTGCTTTACGTTTTTGTTTTGTGAAACTGTTCAGCTCTTTTTTAAGCTGCATCGGGTTTTCTTGTACAAAACGGTTAGCAACGGCACCAATTTGATCATTAAAACGATACGTCATTGATAAATTTGCAATTTGACAAGATTGAAAACGTTGTTCGAACCCAGTAGTTAGAGATACATCTGCACCAGCAAAACGATAAATCGCTTGCCAGTCATCACCGACCGCAAATAATGTGGCTCTTTCTTTTTTATCATTCTCTTTATGGCAAATAGCTTCAATTAAATCTAAACGCTGCGGAGAGATATCTTGATATTCATCAACCATAACAAATGACCACGGTAAGGCGTATTTCCCCTCATTTATATAGGCTGTCGCTTTGGTTATCATTAAATCATAATCAATTGCGTCTTCTTGTTTAAGGGTTCTTTCATACGCTTTAAAAAATGGCCATACAATGTTGAGCTCGCTTTTTAAACGCGCCGCATCAGCATGGTTTTCAATACGGGCGGTAACTGTTTTTTTATCTAGCTGTAAGCTGTTTAACTGACATACTTGTTTGTGCAGCCATTCTTGTAATTTTTCGTTATGCGATTCTTCTTTTAAATCAACATCACCACGTAAGTAAGCGATAGGCCATTTTTTTAAGTGTTTTTTCCAACGATTCGTTGCTGTCGCATTTTTCCACTCCGAATCTAACACATGGCTAAACCACTCTTTTCTTGCTTTTGAATCCGTCACCAAGCATGACAATTTGGGTTGTTGGTATTCGACATGACGAATAATATCCAACCCTAATTGGTGAAACGTGGCCACTTTTACTTTTTGTCCAATATCAGTTCCTAGCTTCTCAATGATCCGAGCTGACATTTCTTGAGCGGCCTGACGACCAAAAGCCAATAATAAAATCTCTTCAGGTTGAGCCACTTGGCTTTTAATCAAATAATTAACACGAGCAACAAGTACACTTGTTTTACCTGAGCCAGCTCCCGCTAATACTAATGTATGGTCTTCATTTAATAACAGCGCACTTTGCTGTGATTCGTTTAATGGTTGTGATTCACATTCTGAGAAAAAAGATTTCCACTCCACTTTTTGCTCTTCTAACCACGTTTCGTTTAACGTGATAAGTTGTTGTTCAGGTTCCATTAACCACTCTAATACAGGCGCAATACATTCAGGCTGAAGTTGTTGAGCTAAAGGGATCGATATCTTGGTTTGCTCAAATAAATCGTATAATTTCTCAACCATCAACAGCGCTTCGGTTTGCTTCAAATAACGACGCTGTGCACTGAACGTCCTCACCAGTTCTAACATCTGGGGTTGTAACTGATTCAACATAACGACTTTCGATTCTTTCCATTCTGCGTACGCGTTTAATACGGCATTAATTACCGCGTCGCACTCTTGCCAAGGCAACCCAGAAACTCGCCACGCTATTTGTTCATTTCGATTATAGAAACAAAGCGCTCCCCACACTAATCCTCGTTCGAAAGTAACTTGCCCGTTCCATTTATCAAACGGCACAGAAACTTGATATTTGTGGGAGGTAAACAACAGCTGCTCTGGCTCTAATTCAAGTTGATAAAAGTCACCCTGAACTAACCATTGAGCGAAGGTGGTTGCTTTAATCTGCATGATTCGATACTACCTAATAAAAATTACACTGATGAACGTATTTTCGGCAACTCGACGTCAACCGAAGACCGCATAGGATATCAGGTTATTTTTTTGTTGTCCCAGATCAGTATTAAGACATTGATTGATGAGCAAACGCTGTCTTCTCTATATGACTTTGTTATGATGGGTTTTTCTCTTATAAAAAGTCATTTTGTGAATAGTCGTCAGCTTTTTCGTCAGTACTGGGCCAATAAAACCATTAATTACAGTGTTCGTGTATTACTTGCCTTAATCGGTGCAGTGATCCCTTGCTGGTATCTTGGTGAAAATACCGCGATCACCCCATTAATTTTAGGGATTATTGCTGCTGCACTTGCTGAAACCGAAGACAAATTATCGGGACGATTAAAAGCACTTTTCTTTACGTTTATTTGCTTTGCTATTGCAGCGTTCTCTATTGAACTTTTATTTGATACTCCGATACTTTTTGCGATTGGTTTATTCTTATCCACCATCAGCTTTATTATGCTTGGGGCTTTAGGTCCACGTTACGCCAGTATCGCTTTTGGATCATTACTCATCGCTATTTACACCATGTTAGGTGCCGATCAAAGCCCTAATTTATGGTATCAACCGACCCTATTGCTCGGTGGTGCCGCTTGGTATTATTCCATCTCTTTGACGTGGCAAATATTCTGGCCGTTGCAACCAGTTCAACAAAATTTAGCGACCGTCTTTGAAACCATGGCTACGTATTTAAACAATAAAAGTGAACTCTTTCACCCTGTCACTAATTTAACGCCTCAACCTTATCGCCTCCAAGAAGCCAAAAATAATGCGCAAATGGTAACGGCATTAAACAACAGCAAAACGTCATTATTAACCCGAGCTAAACGTGGTCATGTTGTTGGGGCAAGCGATCGATTCTTAAAAATTTATTTCATTGCACAAGACATTCATGAGCGAGTTAGCTCAAGCCATTATCGTTACCAAGACTTAGCAAATACATTTAATCGCAGTGACATTCTTTTTCGCTTTAAGCATCTTCTTCACAGCCAATCTTTAGCCTGTGAGGAAGTGGCTCGTTGCTTATCGTTAGGTTTGCCTTATCAACACGCACAAACTTCTATTTTCGCCTTGGATGAGTTACAACAATCGCTGCTTGCATTAAAAGAACAACATCGACCGGAGTGGCGATTGTCGTTAATTCAATTGGATTATTTATTTAATAACCTTGCAACCGTTGAACGTCAATTTGCCAATATCAGTAACCCTGAACGTGCATGTTTAGAAAATGAAGATGACACAGTTCTGTCAGACCAAGGCGCTCATACTCCAAAAGCAATGTGGCAACGACTGAGGGCGAATCTCACCCCCGACTCCATGCTTTTTCGTCACGCGATACGTATGGCGATTGCCCTAACTGCGGGTTATGGCATTATTCAAGCATTCAATTTAAATCATGGGTATTGGATTTTATTAACCACATTGTTTGTCTGCCAACCAAACTACAGCGCAACAAAAGAAAAACTGGTCGCTCGTATTGCTGGTACGCTAATTGGTTTAGTTGTCGGTACGTTACTACTGGTTCTCTTTCCTTCAATCGACAGCCAATTAGTCTTAATGGTTATTGCGGGCGTGCTTTTCTTTGCATTTAGATTAGCGAATTACGGGTTTGCCACTGCCTTTATCACGATCTTAGTCTTATTCTGCTTTAACCAATTAGGTGAAGGCTATGCGGTGATACTTCCGCGTCTTGGTGATACGATCGTTGGGTGTGCATTAGCAGTAGTTGCGGTTACTTACATACTTCCAGATTGGCAGTCAAAACGCTTGCATAAAGTCATGGCAGACACAGTAACAGCACATCAAGATTACCTCTCAAATATCATTGCCCAATACCGCGCAGGGAAGAAAGACTCACTTCAATATCGTCTTTCTCGCCGCCAAGCACACAATAATGAGGCCGCTTTAAGCTCTGCTATCAGTAACATGCTCATTGAACCCGGAAAATACCAAACCGCGGTGGATGAATCATTCCGATTTCTTTGTTTATGTCATGCGATGCTCAGCTATATTTCGGCTTTAGGTGCTCACCGAACTCGTTTAAAGGATGAAGAAACACATCAATTAGTTGCAGAGTCTCACCGTATTATTCATTCTCATTTGAACCAAATTCAATGCCAATTAAACAATAAAGAATTTAACGTTGAGAATAATATTCGTAACGAGGAAGGGATTGAAAAACGTCTTTCAGAATGGCGTGATGAAGATGAAAACTCAGTCAGAATGGTCTTACAGCAGCTTCATTTAATCCACCAAATATTACCTGAAATGCATTCTTTGTCAGAAATATTAAGCACCCCAAGTAAACCTGAGTCAAAATAAATAGTTCTAAAGTAAAAATGGCAATAAGCGTACGGTCTTATTGCCATCTTATCTGTCTGTTATTCTTTAACTTATCGTCCACTGAGATAACGAACGTTTAAAATCAGAATAATCAAACTCGTTCAGTTTATCTATTTTTCCAGAGCGTCTTTCACAATAAACCGATGGCATTTTTAAACCATTAAACCAGTTTAATTTCACCATGGTATAACCTGCACTGTCTACTAAGTGCAATTTTTGTCCTATCTGTAATGGTTGTTCAAATTGAGTTTCACAAAATTGATCCCCCGCCAAACAAGAACATGAACCGATAATGTATTCATATTGACCTTGCTCTGAGGCTTCTAGTATCGAGGCGGGTTCATTATAAATTAATGTGTCTAAGCGATGCGCTTCTGTTGCTGAATCAACAATGGCTGTTTTTTTACCATTTTCAACAATATCCACCACACTAACAACCAAATCGGCCGTTTTTGTAATAATGGCCTCACCCGGTTCTAAATACAGCTGCACTGTGTGTTTATCAGAAAAAGCTTTTAATACTGTTGCGAGCTTATCAACATCATAATCTGGCCATGTAAAGAAAACGCCTCCCCCAAGACTTACCCATTCAAGAGTATCTAAATAAGTACCAAATCGAACTGAGATGGCATCAAGGAGTGACGAAAATGCGTCTACACTTTTGTTCTCACAATTCATGTGAAACATCACACCATTGATATACTCAAATACAGTGGTATCAAGGTGATCCGCTTGAACACCTAAGCGAGAAAACTCACGGGCTGGATTGGCCAGATCTTGCCCTGCATAGCTAACACCAGGATTTAACCTAAGACCGACAGACACTTTGCCTTCAACTAAATGTCGATAAGCAGTCAACTGAGATTGCGAATTGAAGATCAATTTATTGCAAATTTCGATGACTTCTTTCACATCGTCTTCACTGTAACCCACACTGTAAGCGTGCGTCTCGCCACCAAACGTTTCGTGCCCCAGTCTCACTTCATAGGGTCCACTGCTTGTTGTACCGTCTAAATACGGTTTAATCAGATCAAAGATACCCCATGTTGAAAAACATTTAAGGGCCAATACAAGCTTAACGCCTGATTGTTCTTTTAATCGTTTTGCCACTTCAAGATTCGCGATTAATTTCGCTTCATCAATCATAAAATAAGGCGTTTTCAATTCACTTTTTTTCAATTGATCTGTCATGGTTCTCATCTCTGCACATCGAATAAAACGATGCGATTTTTCAAAGAATCACATCGATTATTATCGTATTTCTATTATTTTAAAATATTAATCGTTGGCTGTTTTGGTGTGAGTTCTTGAACATGCCAATCTAAACCAATTTGAGGCATTGTTTCTAGGAATGGATCCGGATTTAACTGCTCCATATTAAACACACCAACCGCAGCCCACTCACCACGGAAATACTGTAAAGCAGCAGTAATAGCGGGAACCCCAGTTGTGTAAGAAATAGCTTGATGCTCTACGTCTTTATACGCCACTTCATGATCGGCGTTGTTATAAATGAACACACTGCGCTCTTTACCGTCTTTCTTACCTTGCACCCACGTTCCTATGCACGTTAATCCGGTATAACCAGAAGCAAGAGAGGTTGGATCAGGCAGCAATGCTTTTAGGACATGCAAAGGCTGAACGACAGTTCCATCATGCAATGTCAGTGGCTCTGGGCTTAATAGACCAATATCGCGCATACAATTAAAGTAGTTCAAGTAGGTATCACCAAAACCCATCCAGAATTCAATCCGTTTAGCAGGAATAAACTCTTTCATTGAACGTACTTCATCATGCGCCATTGAATACACTTTATGGGTGCCACAATGTGGAAAATCAAACTCTAACATACGGGTATGACAAGGCACTTGTCTCCACTCTTCGTTTTCCCAATAGAAAGAATCCCCTTGGATTTCTAGCATATTCGTTTCTGGATCGAAGTTAGTCGCAAACTTTTTACCATGATCGCCATTGTTAATATCCATGACATCAATCGTGTCAATCTCATCAAACAGATGCTTAACCGCGTAAGCGGCAAATACACTCACTACACCCGGATCAAAACCGGCACCTAAAATACCCGTAATGCCCGCTTCTTTAAATTTTTCACGGTAACCCCATTGCCAGTCATACGCTTCTGGTACTTGCTGCCCTTTTGAACATAAATCCACAGCAACTGAGGTATCTAAATACGAGACTTTCGCTTGATAACACGCTTCCATAATCGCGATATTAACCCATGGAGGACCTGCATTAATAACCAGATCAGGTTGAACGTCATTAATAAGGGTAATTAGAGCCTCAACGTCATCGGCGTTCACTGATTTTGCTTCTAACTTTTTTGTCGGATCTTTTAGGTTATTTTTTCCCTTAATTGATTCGATAATTTTTTCGCACTTTTCAATGGTACGAGAAGCAATCGTGATATCACCCAGCGTGTCATTATTTTGCGCCGCTTTATGGGCAATAACCCACCCAACACCACCTGCGCCAATTTGTAAAATAGACATAATTATTTACCCTTATTTGATAGTTCTACGGCCAACGTATTAATTTTTTCCAGCAAAGATTCAAAATCAGACATCTTTAAACATGGATTAAGTATGGTTAATTTCAATGCGGTTTTATCACCCACAATCGTTTCCCCGAGAATGGCAACACCTCGAGTTAACGCTTCAATCCTTACGTTCTGATTAAGACAATTAAGACGTTCAATGTCATGATTAACGACACGAAATAGGACGGTTGATAATGCAGGTTGAGCAAGTAATTCAAAGCATTCATTTTGTTTGATTAAGCTTGCTACTCTTTGTGTTTGATCCAGCAAATGGTCATACATATCACCTAATACGTTAGGCCCCACATTCTGCATCGTCATGAATATTTTTAATGCATCAAATCGACGAGTCGTCGCTATGGATTTATCGACTAAATTAGGAAGTTCATCATGCTCTCTATTTAAATAATCCGCATGATGAAGTAAATATTTAAAAGCCGATTGATTCTTTAACAGCAAAGCCCCGCAACTAATGGTTTGATAAAATAATTTATGAAAATCAACACTTAAAGAATCAGCACGATCGATTCCATTTAAACGATTTTTATGGCTACTGAGTATTAATGCCCCTCCATAAGCACCATCTACATGAAACCAAAGATCATGTTCTTGGGCGGTATCCGCTAATGCAGATAAATCATCGATAGCACCATGGTCGGTCGTCCCAGCGGTACCAACAAGTACAAATGGGATCAATCCATTGGCTTTTAAATCGAAGATTGTCTTATTAAGAGCTGCAATTTTTATGGTGCCATTATCATTTGTCTCAACACTGCACACTGCTTTTTCACCAAGCCCTAATAGAGACGCTGATTTCTGTACCGTAAAGTGTGATTTGTTAGAGCATATAATACGCAGCTTATGTGCATATTCTGGAAGGCCTTGTTTTTGGATTGAGTGCTGGCTGATCATATCCGCAATCCAGTCCCGAGCTAACAGTAGCCCCATGAGATTACTTTGTGTTCCACCACTGGTGAAAACGCCATCTGAGTCAGCACCTAATTGATATTTAGTACAAACCCAATCAATGACTTTCTGTTCAACATACGTCGCTGAAGAAGCTTGATCCCATGAATCCATTGATTGATTTAGCGTTGCAATCATTACTTCAGCAGCAATCGCGGACATCAATGGCGGTGTATGCAGATGGGCAATACAGCTTGGGTGTTGAACAATAATTGAGTGTTTAGCAACAAGATCCGCCATATCATCAATAACATCATTAATGGGTGCGTTATTTGTATCTAAATTCACCGCATAAATGGCTTTCTCTAGTTCTTTTGGATCTAAACCTGAATACGGGACTGTCGTTTGCTCAAAAACAGCTTTCATTGCTTTTGTTGTGTGATTCATCACTTGAGAAAAAGTATCACTTCCACATTTCCCAGTATGAATAAAGTGCGACCTCCATTCTTCACGCACTTCATCACTCTCAATCGTGCCACTCACACCACCACAAGCAATCATCGCATCTTCAAGTACACGTAGAGCAAAATCAATTTGTTCAAAGCTGATAATAAGAGGGGGAAGAAAACGAATAACAGAACCATCACGTCCCCCTTTTTCAATCAGCAAACCACGCTCCAATGATGCCCTTTGAATCGCTAAAGTAAGAACACCATCAGATTGAGGTTCATTAAACTTATTTTTACTGCCGTCTGATTTTTGAATCTCAATACCGAGCATCAACCCTTTACCACGGACCTCTGCAATGCAATTAACGCGTTGTTGTAACGCCTCTAAACCTAAACGAAAATATTTACCCGCCACAGTGGCATGTTCTACCAAATTATCTCGTTCAATAATATCTAACGCTTTTGCCCCTGACACCATTGCTAACTGATTACCACGAAATGTTCCGGTATGCTCACCCGCTTTCCATGTATCGATGCTCTTATTAAACACCAACAGAGACATTGGTAAACCGCCGCCAATGGCTTTTGATAAACATAAAATATCAGGAGAAACATTGGATTCTTCAAAAGCAAAGTTATAACCAGATTTACCAACACCACATTGAATTTCATCTAATATGAGTAAGATCTCATGTTCATCACACAAGCGTCGTAACTCTTTCAACCAAAAAGCAGGGGCAGGAACCACACCACCTTCACCTTGAATAGGTTCGACAATCATCGCCGCTGGTTTCATAATCCCAGCTTCATCATCACTTAATAACCGTTCAATATATTGGATACTGGCTTTCGCACCGTCATCGCCACCAAGCCCAAAGGGACAGCGTAAATCATAAGGAAAGGGCATAAAATGAACATCAGACATCAATCCTGTGCGTCTCGATTTCGTTTCAAGATTACCCATCATCCCCATCGTGCCATTTGTCATCCCATGATACGCCCCACGAAATGCAAACATCGTATTTCGTCCCGTCGTTTGCTTAGCCAGTTTGATGGCTGCTTCAACAGCATCAGCACCTGATGGTCCACAGAACTGAATTACGGCGTTTTCAGAAAAATAAGCTGGTAAAAAACGTTTCACTTTTTGAATAAAGGTATTTTTAACTTCCGTTGTAATATCCAAAGTTTGATAAGGCAAACCTGAATCTAACTGATCTTTTAATGCTTGATTGATTTCAGGATGGTTGTAGCCTAACGCCAGTGTTCCAGCTCCTGCCAAGCAATCTAAATAAAGTTGTCCGCGCGTGTCTTCAACTAACACACCAAACGCTTTTTTTATCGCTATTGGTAAACGTCTAGGATAAGAGCGAACCTCTGATTCATGTTCAGTTTGTTCGATTAGAGCTTTATCTGGTGTTAGATCATAGAGCTTATCTAAAATCGGAACCTGAAGTGAAAATGCAGACGTAAGTATCGAGTTATCGACATTAAATACAGAACTCATTGTTGTTACCTTGAAATATGTTTTCAAACCTCTTTGTTTTTAACGCATAACAAAACACCCCGAAAAACAGGATATAGATAGCGAAAAATAAAAGTGGCACAGCAAAGTATCCCAATGACTTACTAATAAGTCGGGATCTTAATATCACAGGAGTGATTAAATGCTTTAAGCTAAATCAAGGTTCAGTAATGCTACCGTTTTCAACAACAGGGCATGTTGGAAGAATTGAGCTGATTGGAGTATATAATTTGAATGTGTACATGTTGGGTTTCCCGTTTATATGGCACCGTTGCCACTAGTATCCCTTCTATCAGTAAAGTTTTACTGATACCTACCCTACGTAATGTCACCAGCTTTAATGGTCATTACGCGTTTCCCCCAGAACTTACCCCGAGATTGTGAAGAAAAATACCATATCCATTCATAACATGACAATTCTTTTTTATAACATTATTATCATTAATGTGAAATAACCGCTTATTTACCATTACGTTAAAAACAAACTGATAAATAATCTAACACTCGACTCCACCAAACAGTATGTATTGTTGTTGATAGTGAATTTCATATTCACATAGTGCAGACGTTAAAAAGCCCGACCATTTCTGATCAGGCTTTTTAATTTTGGAGCGACACACGAGGCTCCCGTACTTCAAGGCTTAGGCGTGACCTCAACCTTGGCAAGGTTGCACTCTATGCTACCCAACAATAATCACCGTCGTTGATAGTGAATTTCATATTCACATAGTCCAGACGTTAAAAAGCCCGACCATTTCTGATCGGGCTTATTAATTTTGGAGCGACACACGAGGCTCGAACTCGTGACCTCAACCTTGGCAAGGTTGCGCTCTACCAGCTGAGCTAGTGTCGCATGCTATATCTTTCGATATAGACTTTTAATAGATGGTGCCCCGGGCCGGACTTGAACCGGCACAGCGCGAACGCCGAGGGATTTTAAATCCCTTGTGTCTACCAATTCCACCACCAGGGCACGCAATTCTTTATTGCGATGCACCCAACCAATGTGCTTTATAAATAAAGCGGGTTAGACACCATCTTCAACAGTCCGCCAATGTTACTTGACTGTTGTTACAAAATTTGGAGCGACACACGAGGCTCGAACTCGTGACCTCAACCTTGGCAAGGTTGCGCTCTACCAGCTGAGCTAGTGTCGCATGCTATATCTTTCGATATAGACTTTTAATAGATGGTGCCCCGGGCC